>CBFHZL010000019.1:0-28515 GCA_965660325.1 uncultured Acidiluteibacter sp. | reverse complement strand
TTCTCTTTCTTCTCTTTTTGAAGTTTAAGGAAAATCAAATAACCGATCAAAACGATCGTAGAGACCATAAATACTAAAAAGTAATTTACGTAAAGCTGATTCTTCATCTTAAGTTCACTTATCTGGTGTTCAGACTTTAGCTGTTCATTTTCAAATCTAGCTTTGTCCATCTCCAAAAGAGAGTAATAGTCGATCAGATTAGAAGAAGCATTTATCTTTGCAAACTCTTGTTTCCAAAAGTCATACTGTTCTACCGCGCTTACATATCCATTTAAATTCTCTTTGGTCTTATAGTAAGTTTTCAAAAAAGTGTACAATGATAGTCTAGCGTTTATGCGACCTTCTACCGCGCATGCATTAACTAAGCTGTCTATTTGAGATGCAGAAATGCTATAGTTGGGATCAATGATAACATTTGCATGGTGTAAGTTAATGATATTATCTAACTCATAAGGATTTAAGCTTTCTTCTATATCTAAAAGGACGTTAGTGATGATTGATTTGTTTTTTTGTTCAATTGATTTCTCAAGCACTACTTGGGCAAGCTTTTGGGAGTAATACTTACTAACTTTGGGTTCTAAACTCTTGGCTGAATCAATAAGAGTTGAATAATCTTCATAAAAACCTAGTTTAAATTTAATAATCGACTTATTCAAGTAAAATAAAAAGTCTACTGCAGGCCACTCTCCTAGTTGCACAGAAGACAATACTTGTTCGGCCAAATCATATTCTTCTTGTCGAAGATGAACAACCGCCATATTTATAGTTGTAAATTGATAGCTCTCTGTATTCACTTGACCTTTTAGCTCCATTTTTTTCCGAGCTTGAATAAAATATTCAATAGCTGTTTTAAGGTATCCTTTATCAAAATAAATAGTTCCAATATTTGAAAGCAGTTGCGACATATTGGGCTCCTCCTCTATTTTTTTTGAAACTTCAAGAGCATTTTGCCAATAAGCAAGCGCAGTATCTAAACTGTTTTTATAAAAAAATAAAGAACCTCGTTCAAAGTCCGCATAATTCATAAAGGATAAATTCTGCACCGTTTCTGCTTCTCGGTAAACGCTATCTAAGGCTAATAATGCCAAATCAATTTCCCCTTCTGTTTTAAGCAGATTCACACGATCAATGTATGAAACAAGTGCCTCCGAATTCTCTGATGTATTCACCTGATCGGTTTCACTTTTACGTTCTTGACAACTTGATGCGCAGAGCAAAAGGGCACTAAAATACGTAAACAACCAGAACAGTTTTAACCTACCTCTGCTATTATTAGTTCCCATTTGATTGTTTTTCGTTATTAACATCTAACAACAACCCGTTTAAATTTTGATTGTTGGGGTGATACATCAAGCCCTCCTCTATTATCGCTTTTGATAATTCGAAGTCACTAATCAAAAAGGCACTATAAGCAACTAATTCATAAATCACTTCACTACTTTTAGATTGAGAAAGGTAACGCTTTCCATACTGAATTACATCTTTATACTGCTCAAGATCAAAACTTGTTTTAACTAGTTCATCTATAGTTATAATAGCGTCAGGCTCTAGTCGATGTGCCTCAAGAAAGGCTGACTTAGCAGCGCTATAATTCTCCATCAAAACATGTGTACGTCCTAAGTCAAAGTGATAGTTAAAAAAGTAGGGATAAATCTCTATCGCTTTTTCAAAATAAGTTACAGCAGAGTTGAGTCGATTAAAAGACGCCTGGGAAGGATTTGAATTCTCAACGACATCACCTACGATACTCATGGCTAACATATAATTAGCTTGTGCAGAATTTTCTAAATGACCGATATCATTTTGCATAAGCACAGAAGGAGATTCCCATAAGTCATTTCTAGCAATGGTTCTCACCGAAAGTAGAACGAGCAGGCCGAAGGCAACAAACTCAATAGATTTCGGCTTCTTAATGTTAAAACTAGGTCTTATGTAATTCAAAACCCCACCTACAGCAATACAGAAACCCAAAGAAGCCATAAAAGCAAGCCGCTCTCCTACCATACCTGCAATTAATACAGGCCAATTACTAAAAAGTAGAATAGCTACAAAATATAACAACAGCCCAAATGAGATCATAGGTTGAGCCTTATAGAAGTAAATCATTGCAAAAAGCAGCGCTAGGTAAATAAAAATGCTCAACCAGGCTTTGTAATCAGCAAAGTCAGTAGTTTCAATTTTGGAATATCCATAATAAAATGAAAGCTCTTTAGGAAAAATCATTAATCGGAAATATTCGCCTAAAACAACTGCACCTGTTGCTATTCGCTGTTCAAAAGTATGGGGAGCTACCAATGTATTTTCCATGTACTCTAGCACTCTTCCCTCATCAAGTTCATCTTTTTCTATCGATAATTGTTGTGCGACCAAATTTTCCTTCTGTTCGATGGTTTGTAATAAACTACCATTTCTTTGGTAGTGAGAATGGCCTAAAACAGCTGCTATTAAAACAGTCCAGACTATTAGGCCTCTTCTTAGTATTTCTTTACTACCCGATTTGTCCATGTAATAATATAGAACCACACTACCGATGGTAAGACCTAAGTGAAAAAAAACAACATTGAACATCACTCCGCTAATGATAAGAGTTAACAATGAGATGAGAGTAGGTATCCAACGATTCAACCTTGCTGTAAAAAAAACAATTAGTGGAAGTAGATAAATTAAACCATAAATCCAATCTCCTTTTTGTTCAATAAATAATAAAATCGTGATCAATAGTAAAGTGGCTGCAGCAATTCTATTCCTCGAAGAAGCAGAAGGAATTATCAGTGTTATAGAAAGTCCAAATAAGTTAAGTAAAAGAAACCAATTATTTTCAAAAATAAAATAACCTACAAAAGACAACACAACTATAAATAAAAAGCTTATTTTCAAACTATAGCGAGCATAAAAAAGCAGACCTAAGGTAGCAAAAGTCCAAAGTATAACTTCTTCAAAAAAGATACCGAGCGCAAGGAACAACAGAGAGAAGAAAATCGGAATAAAAAAGTACCAGGGTTTTCGTTGTAGTATAGCTCTAAAATATTTTTGAGCGAGCAAATAATACATTAGAATATACACAAGAAAACATACTGTAAAGACTACTGTACCTTTATAAAGATCTAGATTAAACAGGAAAAGTGAAACAGGAAGCGTGAAGCAAGATGCTAAAAGTAAGAAGCGAAAGAGCAATAATTGCGACCTAATGTGCAACAAAATTGGTACTAGTAATATAAGTGAAGCTCCGCTTTTTTTAGACAGAAGCGATAACAAAACAGACAAACCAACCAAAAGTAAAAGCATCAATCTTTTGGTCTTAATGAAGCGTAACGACCAAAAAACTGCAAACTCTAAAAATAATAAGGCTAAAATTTCATCTCTATTCTTAATACTTGAAACTACCTCTGTATGAAGAGAGTGAACTGTAAATAGCAATGCAATGAAAAGCAGAATGTATGGATTCGTCGACTTAAATAACTTTAATAGTAAATAATACAGAAGCAAAACAACTGTAATGTATAATAGCAAATTAATGGTATGACTAACTACAGGAGATTCTTTAAATATCCGATGTTCAAAATAAAATGACAAGGTAGTTATTGGACGATAACCATAGCTGTAGCCGTATGCCTCATGATAAGAGGAAGAGAAAATATCGACAATTGAAACCTCACTTTCAGCTGAAGTCGACGGGTTGTTCATCGTGACTAAGTCATCATCAAAATTGTAGCCATTAGAAATGGTATTGCTGTACACAAAGAATGAGATAATAATAAGAAGTAGGTAGTTTAGTCTCATTTTAATCGGCTTAATTTCCAACGAATGTAATAAAACGCATTTTGAAAAGACAATGCAGTTAACCTTTTTCGTTTTGTCAATACTAATGAAGAATATCGTTTGAGTTGATCCTCGTATTGCTTAAATAGGTAATGATATCCGTTTTTACTATCTGAAAACTTATTTAACGTAAATCCGTTAAAATGAACGAATGTGACTTCTTCCTTATCTAGGTTTGCATAGTCATTCCAACCAGCTAAATTACATCCTCTGTCTTTGATAATTTGAACACGATCAAACAAAACAGGAAACAAATCAAGGTATTTTTGATCATCAAAAAGACCTCTCCAATAAGCTTTCTTTACTTCATAAATGCAACATTCCCTCCACCACTTTAATGCTTCTTTGGCATCCTTATTTACAGCGATAAACCCTGCATTGTATAAACCAATCCTAAAATTAGCCTCTAACCAAGTTTGATTAGATTTAGGGGATGATGGATAAAAATGTGGCGTCAATAATACGGAAGAAGTGGACAACTGATCTAATAAATACTGAGGGGATTGAAAGAAGTAGATATCATTGTCGATATAAATCATTTTCTCTTTTGTATGTAATAAGTGTAACAAAAGAGCCGACTTAAGCGCCCACCTCAGCTTGTCTTTATTTTTTCGATACTTTCTAACAAGTAATGAATTTCTCTCACCTTTCAATTCATTTAAATGTAGAAATTGAACATTTTCATGTTGTTGTAAAGAATTTACATCGGTATCAACTATGAGAACAACTAACTTAAAGTTGAATTTAGCCAGACTATCAGCAAGCGCAAAGGTTTTGTGCAAATGAGATTGAGTCGATATGGTACAAAAGTTAGTCAACTTATTAAAAAATATTAAGATGTCTTTTTAAACCTATTAAACCACTTTTCATCAAAACACTAATAACATACAAAGGATTAATAAATACGATTACCATTGGTACTACGAAGGACATTATAATAATATCCATAAAGTAATAAATTCCAATATGCATACCTAATAAGCAAAGTCCGTAAATGCGAGCATATCCTCTTCGAATTATGGCCAATGGTGTAAAGAATTCCAGTAGCAATGATATGGATAGCAATACGATCAACATAGTCTGATTCTGATTAATCCAATCCAAATAAAACGCGGCTTTCTCAAGCTCTAAATTATCTAAATTAGTTACCCAATTATAATTGAACGATTTAATAATTTGTAGCGTTATTCTCTGTCCTTCTACAGGCCACATAACCCCCGTGTCTATTAACTTAGAACAAGCAGACAAGAAATAAGCAACAGCTATTGCTTGCATTGAAAACTGTATCCTATTTCTAATTAATGAAGTATCATTAATATTTAAACCACTCATCCAATACGCAATTGACTGTGCAAGAAAAATAAAAGAGAACATTCCACTTCTACTTAATACTCCGCTAGACTCCTCTGCGGAGAATACAAGCATAGTAAAGACGAACAACACTAATGTAGTCCATCTCATTTTAATTTCAAACAAATAAACGATTCCAAGGAATACACCTATTATTAACATAAGTATTTGGGAAGACTCTTCTAAAAAGAAGCTGCAATCAACAAATTTACAGACCCCTCTTGGGATACTTATCGTATAACCTTTATCAAGTAATTTTTTAATAATCCTAAACCACAGAATGATAAAAGGCACCTTAATTAAAAGCCATTCTTTTGAAGTGTATTTATCTTTAAACAACTCAATCATACGTCTTTATTATCATGAGTTCTGTGAGGCTAATTATTGAATCATTTTCTAAGTAGTAGCCCTTCCTATATAACTTTAGTGTATCATAATTAAATTGCTGTTGCTCCTTTAGTATTGCTAACATCTTAGAACCTAAAATCTCTAGTTCTTTATTTGATTCTTCAAAATCACCACTTCGGATACCTAAATCTTCACAAAGAAGATAGTATAAGTGAGATACTTCTGCACCATGGATATTAATATCTTCGAAAGGTATAATATGGTCCTCTTCATCTGTAATGTAAAAAACATAAGACCAGTTAGGAAAAGAGCTGTACATAGGGAAACGAGAGAATGGATGCGTTTCTCCAAAAGTTAAAAAACCTAAGCAGTACAATAAAAAGACACCGAAAGTAGTAAAAAGGAATTTTATTCTCTTATTATATCCAGCCATTACTCAGTAGACTTAGTTAATATCCAATTCCAAATTTCCCACTGATCATTCCCCCATTCATGAAAAACATGGATAAACTTCGGGTGATAATTCGTAACAAATAGATCATCCGAAACTACACCAGACTCATAGTTGAGCACTAAGCTGTTATTATGAAAATCAGCGATAAAATTCCATTCCTTTGATAGTGTTTTGTGATGCTCCAAACCAAACTCCCACGCAGTTGCAATGAGTGTTCCCTGATCTCTTGTTTTCCAGTTTTCTAGATTAAAAATATGCATGGTTTTATTATGCCACGCATCCAAAAAATCGTGGCTATTATCATCAAAAAGAAAGACCCCGCCATTCCAATGCTGCCAGTTTTTTTCTAGTACATCAATATCAAAAGTGTCTTTTATAAACGCTGTAAGATGCTCACAATCAAATTCAAAAATATTCTCCCCTTTCTTATTTTTCCATTTATTAAACCATAATGTATACTTCAAGTTGGCTTCCCTAGCGATACTCTTAACGTTTAAACCATACTTTACAATTTCACCGTCCTTCGTAGCCCAATACTTTTTTTTCTTATCGTAATACAAAGAACTATCAATCCAAAATTTTGGAAAACTTAAATAATATCTAAATGCATAAATCACCTTTCTAATAAAGGAAGATTGCAATTGTTGGTATAGCTTCTCTATTCGTCGTTGCTCACTTTTTAAAAATTGATTAGCGAGTTTCAACGGTTGGTTATGTCGCTTGTAACTTTCATAAAAAAGTTCTCTATCCTTTAAGCATCTATCATAGCACCCACAATTTACCGCATAAGCGCTAAAGCTCCTAACCTTGCAATGGTCTGGAGCAAAAGTAATAGGAGCCTGATATTCATTAAAAATCTCATCACACGATTCATTTAATGCGACCACATCTGTATCAAGATAGCAGTATCGGTTTCCTTTTGGCAAGAATTTATGAATACCAGTTTTTAAATATATACTTGCTTGATGGTGGTTAAAGTGCTCAGGTGTATTTACATCAATCACATCGGTGTGCTCAATCTTTATTTCATTTCGTGATGAATCGGTGAGTATAACATTACTTTTTTGCGAAAATCGTTGTAAATAAGCAAGCGAAAAATGGAGCGTATCAATGTGCTCCTTGCTCCCACAAACTACAAAAACGAAAACTTCTTTAGTCATATCGATTCGATTTAAACCAATTTACCATTTCTTTTACGCCATCTTCGAGCCCCATGATTGGAAGATAATTAATAAACTCATTCAGCTTGCGACAATCACTGTGCGTAGACTCCAATTCATTTTGCGGTAATGGGAGCGATTCAATTAGTAATCGTTTATTTAAATTTAATGCAATCTGCTCTGCATAATAGCGAATGGATGCTGGCTTTCCATGACCAATATTAAATATTTTATGGGTCCCTTTATCCAAGGTTTGTATTTTTTCGACAATCCGATCAATAGAAGTTACGATATCGGAAACATGCGTAAAGTCTCTGTAAACGTCTCCATTGTTGTATAAGGTAATGGGTTGATTATTAACAATGGCTGACATGAATTTATAAGCTGCCATATCAGGTCTTGTCCACGATCCATATACCGTAAAAAAACGCAAGCCAATAGCTGTAATTCCGAATTGATGACAATAATTCTTAATCATCTCTTCACTCATCTTTTTAGTGGTACCATAAAAGGACAGTTGATGATTGGTTTCGCTCGTTTCAGCAGTGATGCTTTGTCCTTTGGCGTATACGGATGAACTACTCGCATAAATCAAATACTTCACTCCATTCTTACGGCATTCTTCCAACACGTTGAATGTGCCGTTCACGTTAGTATTGAAGTATTTTTCAGGAGAATGAATTGAGCCTGAAATGCCTGTTTCTGCAGCCAGATGAATCACGATTTCGGGCCTTTCATTTCTAGTACTTATAAATGAATTATGAATAGAGTCTTGCTCTACTGTTGTGAGAAAATTAGCTCTTTTAGTGGTAGCGTAATTTTTTGGGTCTAATTCATCGATGAGAGAAACCTGATTGGATGGAGAAAGTTGTTGGAATAAATGATAGCCGATAAATCCGGCTCCACCTGTAATCAGTATTCTAGACATGGGCTTAGTTTGACATCAAAATTAAATAAATAGAATCATTAACAAAAGTGCTATTTAAGAGGCCATCCAATGAGAAAACCATTTTTCCATAATCAGTATTTTCCATAATTTCCAATTATACCTCTCTTTAAGTAATCGGTCAAGATAAGGCTTATTTATAATATTGAATTTGACCAAATTTGAAGAACCAAGTTCTCTTCGGTAATAATCGATATTCATGTAATACGCATCAGGACCTACAAAGCCTTGCTTCTTGCGATTTAATATCGTTTCTGGCAAATGATCCTTCAAGTTTTCAAAAAGCAATAACTTCGTTTGCCTTTCAGACATATATATACGCTCATCTACGTGAAAAATCGATTCAAAAAGCTGATGATCTAAAAAAGGAACACGAACCTCCAGCGAGTTGGCCATACTAGCTCTATCTATCTTTGTTAATACCAACTCTCCCATAAAGCATTTGATATCCATATGCTGTATTGCTTTCATTGGTGTTAAATCTGAACGGAAATGCTTTCTGTAAAACCAATGAACATCCTCTGGAATAGAATCATGATAATCCGAATGTAAAAGTTGCTTTAGCTCATCAAAATCAAACCATCCCATTGCCATCGACAACGCATAAAATTGAACAGGGTCTGATGGCCTGAGCTTATTTTTAAGCTTTTGGATAATTCCAGAAGTATATTTCTGTCTGTAATAATCGTGTTGCCAAGTATAACCGCCAAATAGCTCATCTGCTCCTTCCCCACTCAAAACAGCTTTTACTTTTGTTCTAGCTAGCTGACTGACTAGGTAAGTTGGAACAATAGATATGTCTGCTATTGGCTCATCATAAACTGTAGCCATCCTATCCACTAAATCAAGGCTTTTATTTGAAGCTATAGTGAAATCATTTTCTACCCCAAGGTGATTGGCCACAATTCTGGCATATTGATCTTCGCTTTTTTCCCAATTATCAAAACCTATGGAAAAAGTAGTTGGTCTTAATCCTAATTTGGTCATCCAAAGAACTAAAGCACTACTATCATAACCACCACTAAGAAATGAGCCAATTGGCACATCTGCACGAACATGCTGTTTCACTGATTTTTTCAGCAACTGCCCGGTTGAGGCTGACAAGTAACTTATCTCTGGTTTACTATTTTCGCTTTCTAAACGCCAATATTCAACTAATTTGTTATCATGTGTTTTTAAGTCAACCGATAAAAAATGTGCCGGCTCTAATTTGTTAATGCCCTTCCAAATAGTTTTCGGTGATGGAATATACCGATAGACAAAGAAATCAGCTACGGCGCTTTTATCAATCTCCTTTTCGAACACGTTGGAAGCAATAATGGCCTTAAGTTCAGAGGCAAATAATAGCTGCCCCTTGCAAAATCCATAATAAAGCGGCTTTATCCCAAATCGATCCCTAATCAAATGTAATTGTTGGGAAGACTGGTCTAAAATAGCAATAGCAAACATTCCTTTAAGCTTCTCAATAAATTCAAGTCCCCAAACCTGATAGGCTGCTAAGATCACCTCCGTGTCAGTAGGTGTAGTAAAATTATAATCAGCGGATAACTCCTCTCTTAATTCAAGGTAATTGTAAATTTCACCATTAAATGAGATCACTATCTGCTCATTATCACTTACGAATGGCTGCTTACCACTATCACTTAAATCAATAAATGACAATCGCTTATGGCCTATTGCCATTTGTTGGTTGTGTGAAATGAACACACCTTCACCATCAGGGCCTCTGTGCTCAAGCGTACGAAGCATGCTTTCAAAAAGCAACGGATTGATTGTTCCTTCTATTTTAATATGACCTAAGATTCCACACATTATATTCTATAAAAATTACAGTCTGATTAAAATAATAACTTTTCAGGATTTCTATATAAGCAATGTAATCAATGTTTTGGTGTTCAAGAATCAACGAAAACATAAAATTGAAAAAACATAAGTTAAACGACAAATAATAGTATATTGAAGCAATATATAGATTCTTGTCATATTAATTGACAAGCCGAATTAGCTCTCGTATTAAAAACTTAACCCTATATAAAATAAACCTTCCAACGTAGCGTATTTTTTTTAAATCACTTAGATTTTCTCTTTCAATAATTAACTTTATTTCACTTGTCATCGAATTGTATAATTCTACTTTATTGAACTTAAAGTCCTCGTAAGGCTTTACGTCATTTAAAAAACGAAGGTGTGAATTATGAAAGTTTAAGTTGTTCTTTTTGGAAAAACCTTTGATATGGTTAGTGTAATTACTCCAAACCTCATTTATGTAATAAAATTTTGACTTGTTTATTGATAAGCAAGTTAACTTCCAAGCTATGGAATAATTATCCTTTAATAGCGACAAATTCTGCTCATTGATGAATGTCGTTCTTGAAACCAATGAGGAGGTTGGAATAATCAGTCGTTCTAAAAGATCTGCCAAATGAGTCTCTTCTTTATAGTTATATTGCTGTGAATACATTTTAGCACCTTTAAATAACACCTTACCGGCTGCTTCACTTTCTATGTCTATCGCAGCATCATGGTAACAGCCATTGTAGTCCGGATTTTTTTCTAAAAAATCGAATTGTGTTTGTAGCTTATGTTCATAGTTCCAAAAATCATCTCCATCTAAAATAGCTATATACGAAGCAGTAACTTTATTCAAAAGAAACTTGACACTTTCAAGAATACCTAAATTGACATGGTTCTTAAAAACAGTAATTTTTAAAGAGCTACTCTTCTTAAATTCATCAATTACTTCTTCTGTAGCATCTTGGGAAAAATCATTTAAAAGGAGCACCTCTAAGTCAAAATTTACCTTTTGTTTAGCAATACCCTTGAGCGCCCTTTCAATATACTTTTCGTGGTTGTAGGTGAGTAAAATTACTTGAAGACTTGGCATTATTTTCATTTTTTTAAAAAGTCAGGCAGCTCAAAAACCAATGCTCCTTTATTTAGATGGCGGTCACCAATAAACGAATTTCTGCCGTGTAAAACACGCGAATCATGAAAAAACACGCCCTCTCCTTTTTTAAGATAGACTTCAAATAACTCTCCACTCTTTTCGATGTAATCATCTAAAAAGCATTTAAATCGTTGACTCAACTCCAAATTTTTTAGATCATTCTGAGCTCTATAGTAATTCCAATTAATTTTCCAACCGATTTCATCTTTACTTAGGATTTTATCAACCCTATTGGTTAACTCAGCATCATTCCTACCAAAGGAGATAGGTGTATCCAACAAAAGTTCAAATAATTCTGAATCGACAGCCTTCAATACATCAACTATTTTATCAGCATCAATAAAAGTAGTTGCTCCACCAAAGGGAGCAGCAGTGACACAGTAAAAAAAGGAAACGGGCATATCAAATGAGAAGTAACCATAATCTGTGTGAAGAGGCTGAGATAAGGAGCTATGCTTATAGGTACTTTTACTCTTAGAAGGCTCAAATCGAATTTCAGTCCATTTATTCTGAATAATCTCTCCTGTTATCGGATCTTCTTCGTAAATCAGTGGAATCCCAACCCTAGATGCCAACTTTCTGTAGAAGTCACCCAACAATTCATTTGGAACGGAGTCCAATTCTACCTTGATTACTTTATGGTCATTGAATAACTGCTCAAAGTTTATAAGGTCTTCTTGATTTACAGTGCTAAAAAACTTCATATAATTTTAGAATTGTCAGGTATATCTTCTGTGATAATTTTACCAGGAGCTATTCTCACTTTTTGTCCAATCTTTACACCAGGCATAATGATGGCGCCACACCCAATATATGAAAAGGAACCAACCTCAACATTACCTAGAATGTGAACTCCTGGGCCAAGCGAAACATAATCTTCTATTACTACATCATGCCCTATTATGCAACCACAGTTAATAAAACTTCCTTCTCCTAAAGTAGTATTACTACTTATTATAACATTGTACTGAATAACACTACCAGGGCCAATAGTAGTAAAATCAGATATGTATTTTACTTCAGTAAAAATAAACGAAGAAAGAACACCTCCAAGGTCTGTAAAACTCTTATTGAGTCTCATTCTCATTAAAGGATTTCCTACTGCCGAAATAAAGGATTTATCCTTTCGAGCAAGAAAATCTTCAGCATCTTGCTTAGAGCGCAAAATAGTATACCTACCTAAAAAAAGTTCTTCATCTAATTCTTCTGAGTCATTATAAAAAACATACTGACCTTGATTATAATGTCTTGATACATTCCCTGCAATATCTTTTGCAAGCCCACCTGTTCCTATTATTAACATAATTTATTACCAATTATTGATTCCATTTTTTACATATTCGGAAGTTGCATATCTATTGATCATAAGTTTATTCATCCATCGAAGACCAAATGGAAATGGTTTTATAAAATCAATGATTAAAACAACCCTGTTTGTATTTGAGTTATTCCATGCCTCATGTTCAAAAGTATCATCGAAAACTACAAATTCTTTTTCTTTTAAAACTAGCGTATTATTATCGATAACCAATCCAGTTTTTTCATAACCAGTATTCTCTATCACTAACTGATACCTTAGTACATGGTGATTATTTCCAGTATGCTTCTGTAATTGCATACCCGGCTTTAGGATTGAAAACATAACTAAAGTAATACTATCTGCATATTTTTGGATGAATCGATCAAAAAAAACAGCTGATTTAAGAACCTTTCTATTTTTGTTACCAAAAGCATACAAAATTAAAGCGTCCCACTTTTTAGATCTATTGAGTTCCTTCTGATCATTTGAAATTTGATCAATTGGCTTAATAATTCCGTCACTTTCTTTTAGTTGCTCCCAGACCAATTTCACATCCTTAAAATTTAGCAACAGCTCTGTCGCAAAATCAGGACTTACCTGATGTATGGGCTTCCTCTTTCTAGAATCAACTCTTGACAAAATTTGGTGAAACAGCTTAAACAGAGAGGTTTTGATCATTGCTAATTAAAAATATGAGTTGGAACCAAATATACGAAGAGAAGACAAGCAAGAGAGCCTCAATATTTTAATACTAAAAAAACTGAAATCATTAAATCAAAATTTACAATCTTAGCTTTACAAAAAATAGGGAGAGTTTACTCATGATTAAACTGCTAGTAATGCTGTAAGTTCATTTCTTAACAATGATCTAATCCCATCCATTCCAATATCATCAAACTCGTCATATGCATATACATTGTTGTAAAAGTCATCTTTAGGGGAGGCACTAAGAAAATGATTCATATCTACTTTATACCCCAAGACCTTATTTCTAGAAATGCTCTCTTCTCTATGAAAATTATATAATTGCGCACCTTTGTTAATTATTACGCTTTCTAAAGCGATGCGGTTCCAAGGCATATAGTTATTAGAGGAGCCGTGAATAATACTTCTATGAAACAATACCACCTCTCCTGCTTTTACATCCAGCGGAATGAGGTACTTCTTAAACTCTTTTAAAAATTTACCATAAAAAGGGTTGAAGCCAAATTGCCTGAAAACATTATTAGTTCGATGACTGCCAGGTAAAAACCACATGCATCCATTTAGTTTGTTTGTATCAACTAACGGCATCCATGCATTAAATGAAAAGTGTTTACGTTCGTCGACAATTGAAGAATCCTGATGCCAAATATTACTTTTTAACCCGAAAGGTTTTACGATATGTGATACAGGCAATAGGTCAATAAGATCCAGATTTAAATAAGATTTTAAGAATTCATTTAAATATGAATCAACTATTTTATTTGATTCAAGCTTTATAGAATGTTCAGAATTTATAAGGTTGTGCAATTCACGGTTAGGTGTAGAGTATTTAATTGATTTTAGAAAATCTCTTGTTTTCTTTTTTGTATCATCAACCAGTTCTCGTGGCATTGTAGTTATTTTGGTATACCCCTTTTGATTTAAGTCAGATATCCACTTATCGCGATCTGTGCCATTAAAAATTGCTACATCCATTTTATGTTTACTTTAGGTTTTGCGTCTCCAAAAGTTCTTTTTTCTAACTCTCCTAGTTGTTTAGTAAGGACTATGGAAAACTCAATTAACTTGGAATAAATATCCACTTCATTATGTAAATCTGAAAAAACTAAATCGATAGTATAGTAACCAGTGTTTAATGTATAACCCGGAAGTTCAATTTGGCAATCAGTAGTCATGCCTTTGATCAACTTCTTATCAAAATAACTCTCAAAAACTGTTTTACCAAAGCTATTTTTTATGGATACCCCAAGAAAACAAGTTTTTTTAATTTCTGAAATATTAATTGAAACATTTATTGAGTCTTCCCACGCATAATCTAAAACCTGAGAAGATTCAAATGCTATAAAGAGTTTATTAAAAAAGTTACTTGCTTCAATTGATTTCGATGCAGCTCTTTGCTCAGAAGGAGTAGTTAAACTCAATTCACCTCTATGAGCAATTTCTCCACTTTTTAAGATTATTGTCTCGTCAATAAACTGGTAATAGTGTTCTATTTGATGAGTTGCCAAAATCAATGTTTTCTCCTTATTTTTATTAAGCTTTGAGAAAATTGAATTAAACTTCATTTGAAACTCAGCATCGCCAACAGCTAACACTTCATCAAACAGGTAAATATCAAAGTCGAGGTGAGCTACAATACTAAATGCAAGACGCAAAAACATGCCATTTGAGTAGTTCTTAACCGGCTCGTTTATAAATTGACCAATACCGCTAAACTCAATAATTTCCTCAACTTTAGGAAGAACCTCTTTCCTGCGAAAACCTAATAACTCGCCATTCACAAAAATATTTTCTCTACCACTCAACTCAGGATGAAACCCTGCTCCAACATCTAAAATACTTGCGACTCTCCCATGTATTTGAACTGAACCTGCTGAGGGTTTTGTTACTCCTGCCAATACTTTTAATAAGGTACTTTTACCACTTCCGTTTGCACCTAAAACTGCAACACTTTCTCCTTTATTAATCGTAAATGATACATTTGATAACGCATGAAATGTATTATCATCAGCTTTGATGGAGTTTCGCAGTTGGTAAGTTTTTGACAAACCAGAGACTTTTATTGCTTCGTTTCTATCCATTAAAAATCGGAAAATTTATTTTCTTGTTTTGTATAAAACCAAAAGGAAAGCACGGTTAATAACTGAATTAGAAAGAAGTTAATTACCCACACATAACTAAATGACATTCCCTTCAAAAACAACCAACGCCACAAATCAACCATATTTGCAAATGGGTTATAATTCATTAGAAACTCAAACCCGTTGGGCAAAATGTCGGGGGTAAAAAAGACAGGAGTAAACCAAATCGCCATATTCAATAAAAATGGTACGACCTGTAAAAGGTCTCTTTTTACAATAGCCAATGAGGATATGGTAAAAGCTATAAAGAGGCCACAAAAAATATTGTAAAGTAACACAATGGGCAGCAGAAGTAGGTGCCAATTAAATTGGACGTTGTAATACAACAACAAAGGTATTAACAACAAAAAGCTGATACCAGCTTCTATGATCCCAACCAAAGCTTTTGAAAGGGGTAGAACACTTTTAGGAAAGTATATTTTTTTGATTAAATCAGTACTTTCTTGAATACTAGATATACCGCTACTAACTATAAATGTGAACAAATTCCAGCCGATCAAACCAGTCAGAACATAAACAGGGTAAGGAATATCTTTTGATGTCCAGTTTAATAGTGTGCCAAAAAAGAACACATATATTACCAATCCTAAGAGTGGTTTAAACAAGCTCCATCCTAGCCCTAGAAAGGTTTGGGCATATTTAACTTGAATATCCCTTTTGGCAAACACCCATATCAATGATTTAAAGCGCCATAATTCTGAAATTGAAAAGAATAAAGAGTCGCTTTCAGCGGTATATATTGAAAGCCTTCTATTTCCCATGATAAAACTGATTTATCAGAGAAGAGATTTGCTCCACTTCTTCATAAGAAATACCGCTATGAAATGGCAAGCGTAGTAAAGAGTCGGAAACAAACTCTGTATTATTACCACCTATATATCTTCCAACCTTTAACCCAAAACTTGACAAATGTAATGGTGAATAATGAAAAAAAGCTTCCACATAATTATCCTCAAAATATTTTTGCATTTCTACTCGAGCAGATTTTGAACCAAATAAGAGGTAAAATGCATGAACATTATTTGGAATATTCTTACTTCCCATCAATCGAAAGTGTCCTTGTTTTTCTATCTCTTGAAGTTTTTCATAGTACCAAGCTGAAAGCTGCTTTCTGTGATTTAAAATGATTTCTGAATTAATCAGCTGCTCGTATAAAAATGCTGAGTTTAATTCATTCATTTGATATTTAGAGCCTAAAGACACCCATTCATAGTAAGGGACATCACCATTCTCGTATGCTATTCTGTTGGTACCATTGTGATATATCTGATTGGCCTTTGAGGCGAATTTTTGATTATTAACTAATAGAAGACCTCCCTGTATAGCAGAAATCTGTTTAGTAATATCAAAACTAATTACACCAAAATCACCTATAGTTCCTAAAGGTTTTTCATTAAAGCTGGCTCCAAATCCCATCGCTGCATCCTCAATCAAGAAAAGCCCATGCTGGTCGCATATTTTTCTTAGATGATCCAAATCACATGCATGCCCGATGTAATGCATCGCAACTATAGCTTTTGTATTAGTTGTAATTGCTTCTTCAACTAAATTAACATCAAGATTGAGAGATTCCATCTCTAAATCTACAAAAACAGGAATCGCCCCCACTCCTGCAAAAGCATTTGCAGAGGAGACAAATGTAAAAGACGGCATAATAACCTCATCGCCTACTTTCAGGTCGATCAGTCGAGCAATCATTTCAAGACCTGCAGTAGCAGAGTGGGTTAGCTTTAATAGTGAAGAACCGTACGCTTCCTTTAACCAATCCAAACATTTGTGAGAGAAATATTTGTCTCTGAATAAACTATAGTCAGATTCTAGGTATTCAAAATGTGAAGTATAAGAATTACTTTTACAGTTTGAATTAAATTTAATTGGTTTCATCTGTGAAGATTGTACATATAGTAGGTCCAGTAAAAGTACCGAAAAATAATAATCTGTATACTGCTCAGCCCATCACTTTCGAGAGTATGCTAAAAGCTAAGGTATACGCTGAAAATTCATTGCTCGATATTAAGCTCTGCAGTGTTTCATATGATGAAGATAAAGAAATTATCCCTCCTTACTTTACACAATTATCCAACTTAAATAGATCTGTGGAGAATGTTAACTCTTCACTAACCACACGCAAACTGCCCTTAATTAAGGATGTTTTACTAAAAACTAAAGAGATCTTAGACATAGATTATATTATTTACACCAATGTTGATATTGCCTTAATGCCTAACTTTTACAGTTCTATTGAGTCTTATATCCAAATGGGGCATGATGCTATAATTGTCAATCGTAGAAGAATATCAAATAGATATAATAGTGCTGATGAACTCCCATTAATGTATGCTGAATTAGGAAAATCTCATCCAGGTTTTGACTGCTTCGTTTTTAAAAGAGAGCTATTAGATCAACTCATACTTGATGACATTTGTATTGGGATACCTTTCTTGGAAGTTACTTTACTGCACAATTTGTTAGCTTTTGCTAATAACCCAACAGTTTTATTCGATAAACACCTCACCTTTCATCTAGGAATGGATGTATTGGGTTTTGACAAGAACGGCTATTATCAGCACAACAAAACAGTGTACTTCAACAAAATCTATCCAATGATTTGCGATAAGTTTGATTTAAAGAAGTTTCCATATGCTGAGCATAACCGTGTGAAACGGTTTTTCAAATGGGGTCTAAATCCAAGTTTATTTACGATTGACTATTTATCGCTTGAAGGTAAGTCATTCCTGCAAAGTGTTAAATTAAAACTAGATGAGTTGCGTTGGCGTTTTTTACAACGTTAGCAAAGAGGACAAACGTGATTTATTGGATTGGTAAGTAGCTGAATCCATTTTCAGACGCAAAAAACTTTTAGACTCTTGTCCATCTAAAGCAAAACCAATAGCTAAATTATAGTCCATAGCGATTCGATTTTGTTCACTCACTTTAGCATAGATAGTGTTCAAATTTAGTTGCTCAAACCCTATTTCTAATAGTAATAATGATGCTGATAATGCTACTCCTGTTCCCTGAAACCTTTCCTCTCCAATAAACAAACCGGCATATGCAGTATTTTTAACTTTATCCATTCGGTCAAGGTGTGTCATGCCAATAGGTTCATTCTGATGTCTAATTATATAAAAACGATCACTTGATTTTTTTTTCTCTTCAAACCATCTAATTTGCTGATCATGAGTTATGATTTGACGATAGTCCATATACTGGTTGATAGAATGGCTATTTCGCCAAACTCTTAATTGCTCAAGGGTTGCTATACAAAGCGGCTCTAATGAAACTTTTTGACCACTCATTTATTAATCCTCAAAAATGGTTACTTGATCCAACTCATTCTGTGCAATCCATATTCGACGAATGTACTCTCCAATTATCCCCAAAGTCATCAATATCAATCCCGAAGAGAAAAATATAGAAACAATCGTAGAAGAATAGCCTAACTGTGAATCGAAAACGACTTTTTGATAGATAAAATAGCAACCTAACAGAAAGCATATAAATGATGTGAGTATACCAAACCGAACAATAAAATTAAGCGGAAGTGAAGAGTGGTAAAGTATAATCTTAACTGCAAACTTAAATAATCGCCAATAAGAGTAGCTGGAGCCTTTTAGTTCTCTTTTATAATGTTTTACTGGTACAGAAGAGGTTCGATTCGAGTTTCTAAACAGGTACTCTTCTATAAAAACAATCGGCCTTCTTTTGTCTTTGAATGTGCGAGCTACTTTAAGCCTCATTAGACGAAATGAAGTAACAGCACTATAATCCACGCCTTCAAACTTAAATACCCACTTTAGTAATTTACTTCCAAGATTCCGTGCCAACGAGTGCTTCTTATTAGAGAAAGTACCAAAAACTAAGTCTACTTGCTCTTTATCTAGCTGTTCCATCAGTTTTGGAATTTCAAATGGATCATGCTGTAAATCATCATCAATAGTAGCTACATATGGGGCATCACAATACCCTAACCCAACAGCCGTAGCCGAATGCTGACCATAATTTCTTGACAAGCGCACTAATCGAAACGAAAAATCTTTCCTTGACTTTTCAATCTCCTCTTTACAATTCATCGTGCTACCATCATCTACAAAAATGACTTGAAAGTCAAAATTAATAGTTGCTCTCCATTCATTTAAACGCTCAATGAGCTTTGGCGTGATAAACTCAGAGTTATATAAAGGAATAACTATATCAAGCAATTTCATGTGGTCAGTGGTTAAAGCGGAACATTAATTGGCCGTAAGATAGCATTCCTATCGAACTTTATCAAAGCAGAACCAACAGAAAACCCAACGCCGAATCCACACAGAAGAAGGTATCCATTTTTTTCAGTGACATTAGCTAACTCCGTAGTTATTGTCAACGGTATACTTGCAGAGGCTGTATTTCCATATTCATATAATGAGTATGGTACTTTCTCAGAATCAATTTCCATACTTTTTCGGATATGTTCAATTATCAATTGATTTGCCTGATGAAAAATAAAAGCATCAGGATATTCCAGGTCGTACTGGACATGACTTAGTAATGATTTAATATTATTTGGAACAGATTGAACTGAATAGTTAAAAACATCAATTCCATCCAAGCGCATTTTATTCCCTTGTGCGGTCGACTCTGTGTAAATTGCACCCTGACCTTCACCTATGGTTTCCAAATTAAAGTAACTTTCCTCCGAAGAAGATCTGTCATACTCTAAGGCAGTAACTGATGCAGCATCTGAAAAAATAGGACGAACCGCCAAATCATTTTCATCTGTAAGTGCACTTGATATATCGCCACAACACAGTAGAGCCCTACTCACTTTCTTATCTATACTAGCCAATAGTTGATAAATAGTGTGTAACCCATAAACAAAACCAGAACATCCTGAATTAATATCATATGCTATAACATGCTGAGAAAAGCCTAAATCCCCATGAAGCTGACATGATATGGAAGGTACAGTTATGGAGGAGGTTTGAGTAACACATATAATTACATCTATTCCTGCTTTATCCCAAGATATTGCAGGTAATAGTTCTTCTATCCCTGACTTAAACAACATTTTCACATCTGTAGACTCCTGTTTTACCTTTCTGCGGAACCGAATACCAGTGTGACTCACCAAAGCCTCTCTATCTGTACCTGCTAGGGCGTCCAATTTCAAATTATCTTCAATGCAATCAGGAAGAACTGAAATTACTCCTCTTATTGAAGTACCAATAGATTTTGTAATAGCCATAAGGATTAAGAGTTACTTAACAGTACATATATATCTTCTAATGTAGTAGCGGAAGCTAGCTCTCGGGATGAGATAGCAACCTGATACTCCTCTCTAATTCTAGATATATATATTAGCGCATTTAATGAACTCCAGCGAGGTAAATCCCTAAAAACTGTTTCTATGGTTATTTTTTTTTCGTCAGCCATCAACTCCTTTGCAGAAAACTGTATAAACTCTTCTTGACTCATGAAGTTCAGATTTTAGTACAAAAATATATAAATAATCACTCATAGTTTAACACCTCGAATCAACTCAGAGCAATATTTCATATTGCTTTCATAATTTAAAAATGACTTTCACATCTATTTCATTTATGTATTGTCTATCTAATTGAGAAATTAAACTAAAAAACAGCGATAAGCCCCCATTAATTAAATTATGATTTCTAGATACTTATAAAAAATCTACTATTTTTTTTAATAGTTAAGATTAAACTAAGATGTAAAATTCGTGAAACAAGGCAGTATGTATGACTTTTGTATTGTTGCTATGCAATATTAGTTTGGACTATTGTCCTAATTGTTCTTTTGAGTGTTTCTTATGATTTGTAAAATATATGGTGGGGACCAAAACAAATGATAAGATTTTTATAAATCACTAAACGAATGGTGGGTTTGTATTAAGTGAATTTCTTTATAAAAAAGCAACTAACTAGAACGCTAAGCCGGATAACTCTGTAGAAGTTATTCGGCTTTTTTTAAGCTACAAAATTAATACAGGTTATCGAGCCTAGATATCGCAAACCCCAAGTTTAAATAATTGAAAATTGAACAAAATAGACGGAAAAAATAAAATAATCAGAAGCTGTAATTTGCAACTAAATTTATTTGGTGAAAGTTGCTTCTGTTAAAAACAAGCTCTGGTTGATGTTGTTCGAAGTTTTCTTTACAAACATATAAAGCAGATATTTCTAGCCCTTCAATAAAGCCTTTAAATATGTGACTCAACCTTGTATTAATTTGGTAATAATTATCTATGCTATATTTATTATATTTTGCTAGGTAAGGTTTGTTTTGAATTACTGTCGTTCCTTCCAGTCTTATAGCAGTCTGTGTATTGAGTTGATAGTGATAAGCGAAAGTAAATACATTGCTATTTCCTATACCTTCAGCTCTTGATCGTGAAATGGAGGTGTTAATTTGATCCCTACCTAGCTCTTTAGGAAACAAGAATCTTCCAGTGGCAAATAAATGAGTGTATGATAATGAAAAACTACCGTGCTTAAGATTATAAATAGACTTAAAGCTAGCAACTTGACCCTTTTCATTTGGCTGAATATACCTATTTTCATATTCTAGCATTTTTTGAAAGTTATCCGCAAACTGAAAAAGATATTGAAAATTAAATTCAACCTTTGAAATTGGAAGTCTCCATTCTACTACGGAGGTATTCATAATGCGATGCAAATGATAGTTGTTAAAACTTATTGTAGAATTTCCTAACTGCCTTGAGACACCTAGGATAGACATTCCTACTGACTTTGTAAAGCCATCGTAATCAGCTTCTGATCCATTTGGTTGATTCCCATTATTTGCAATACCAATAACTTTATCAAAGCTATACCAATCAACTGTAGAGCGAGGCGCAACCTGATTAATAATAGCTCCATAAAAAAAGGTGTTGCTATCAATATTCAATTGTAGTTGTATTCCGCTAAATGCAAAAGGCTTCATCCTCCCATCGCTTTTGTTTACCAAAGGAGTTTCCTTAACAGGCATTTTTCCTGCGGTAACAACTCCCTTTTTAAAGGAATAACTAATATAGAGCTCTTCTAACCGTTTTAAATTATTATAATTTTGATAGTCATTAATGTCATAGAGCTCATGCTCCCACTTTGAAACCTTCTGGCTTTGGCTGTCTATTTCATTCAAATCAGAGGAAAAGGTTTGGTATGTTAGATTTGCCTTAGCACCTAATCTAAACCCTTTAACAAAGGGGGTTCTGAATCCTATTTCTCCGCCTGTAGCATTGGTGTAGTAGTCTTTTAATTTTCCTTCATTAAAAGTAGACATGAAGTAATTCCGAAAGTTACCTTCAACTTTAGTGTGAGCGAATATATCTTTCAGTTTTACTATTCTAGATGAATCCTCTATTGATTGGCGTTCTTGAGATAGCAAAGAAATGCTAAACACTAAAAAACAGCTAATCAGTATTAATTTCAAAAACATACTTTTAAAAAAGCAGTGAAGATCTCTGCACTGCTTTTTATTTATTCTTTTCAATAACATGTCAACCTACTAACGACGGCCTAATAAATATATGACTGCCTCAAAGATTTTTGAAGCGATCTATTCAATTTAGTCTAATCATTAGCTAATCCTTACTCTGAATAACCTCTTCTTCTTTTTTAGCTACTTTTTTACAACACGCTTTGTCTTCTCCATTCTTCTTACTACAAGATTTAGCTTCTGCAACATTCTCTTTTTTATCTTTCTTTTCTTTGCATTCTTTTTTGCCTTTTTTGTCAGAACAGCACGGTTTGTTTTCTTTCAATTTAGCAATCGTAGTTACTTCCTTTTTAGCTGCTTCTTGAGCTTGAGTATTTGTTAATGATAACAGCGCAACAAGCACTGTTGCAAAACTTAATAATAATATTCTTCTCATAATTTTGTTATTTATCTTATCAAATTACTAGGAATTGAGATACTAGTTCTTATTTAAAAATGATCTCCTAACTCCCTTTCTATTTTCTTATTTCTTAGGGCAGGTATTTAGGCCTATCAAAGTATACAGTGGACAAAAACTTATTAGACTCGTTAATACAAAAACAGCACTCAAGACCATTAGCACATAAGCTAAAGTTCCTGTTATAATACCTTGCCAAAACAAAATTGCTACTATTATTGCAATTAGTATTCTAATGATACGATCTGTACCTCCCATATTCTTTTTCATATAACTATTTTTTTTATGTTTACACTATACATTTATGCCTTTCATCATTTTATTCCAATACAAATAAGGCAGCATAAATTTCTTTAACATCCATAATCTCCAATGCTCCTTGTCTGAGTTGAACACAAGCATTTGCTTCAATTTCGGGTCAGGTGTAAAATTTGAATCGTAATCAAATTCTGCTAAAACCATTTTACCGTAGCCTGTTACTAAGGGACAAGATGAATAGCCGTTGTACTTTTTAGAACTTAAATCTTGTGCATTCGTTAACCGAACAATATTCTCAACAACAACAGGAACTTGTTTTCTAACAGCTGCACCTGTTTTGGCAGTAGGCAGCGCTGCAGCATCTCCTAAACCAAAAATATTAGCAAACTTCTTATGTTGCATAGTTCCCGTATCTACATCAAACCAACCTGCGTCATTTGCCAATATTGAATTTTTAATAAAATCTGGTGCTGTTTGTGGCGGAGCTAGGTGGAGCATATCGAAATGTATACCATATAAACCATCCTTCTCTGTTATCTTAATTTTCTTTCCTTCCGCGTTATAGTTTATCGACGGATCAACATTTTTATCTGCGTCTTTCTCTTCTATTAAAACACATCCGCTTGGTTCCTTTGTAATCTCATACCATGCAATCTGCTTTTGTCCATCCACCTTTACCAGTTTATGATGGTAACGCACATTAATATCTTTTCGATCAATAACTTCCATCAGCGTTTTTGCAATTGGTTTCACACCAAAAATAACCCCTCCAGGAGTAGCAAAAACAATATCAGTACTTTTACTAAGACCTGATTTCTTAAAGTGTTCTTCTGCAAGGTACATAATCTTTTGTGGAGCTCCCCCGCATTTAATTGGTGTTGCAGGCTGAGTAAATAGTGCGGTTCCTCCTTTAAAGTTTTTAAGTACCTCCCACGTAAATTTTGGATTGGTGTAATTACTGCATACAACTCCTTTATCTATAGCTTCTGTCAACCCTTCAACCAATGAAGTATCTATTTTGATACCTGGAGCTACAACTAAAAAGTCATAATCATATTTAACACCTGATTTCGTTTCAACAATATTATTCTCAGGATCAAACCTCTCAGCATATTCTTTAATCCAATTTACACCTTTGGGCATGACTGAAGCCATTGTGCGTTTAGTTTTTTCAAAATTATAGGTATTTGCACCTACAAGTGTCCAAGCAGGCTGGTAATAGTGATATTCTGCAGGTTCAATTAAAGAAACTTTAAATGAGCCGCTTTTAAGTAGCTGCGCAGCAGTCATTATACCTGCTGTACCTCCTCCGATGATTAAAATGTGCTTCATAATACTGTATTTAAGGGTGGAAGATAGAAAATCAATTTAAATACGATTGTAACAAATGTTACACAATAGATATTTAAGAGGCCTTGAGAAAAAACGAACTTACTTCTAGATAATATTTTATATATGAGACATCTACCCTCTTGAAGAGCTTCCCGTCTAATGAAGATTTAAAACATAAATTGAAGAACTATTATTTCTTCTAATTTAAAACTACTACTTCAAAAACATATTAAGAAGACTGAAAGAAAATAATAGGTAATGAGGTTAGTAGCAAAATTCCATGGTTATAATCTAGCAAGTTCGAATTTTGGCTGTAAAAATTAACTCGATGATAGAAAAGCTGATATTTGGAAGAAATATGTCCCAGAACAACAGTTTCCGTTGTATTATTTGGTGGCAATCACCCTTATAACACTACCTATACCTTGGTGAAACTCTCCTTCATCTAATTCCACATCCAGCTCTTCTGCATAACTAAATTTAAGCCCTCTTAATTCCTTCTCAAGTTCCTTGATAGAAAATAGCATATTTACATCTTTAGGGCCTCCAGATTTTTTTCCTAATTGCATTTTAGAAAAACCTTCAATAATTAAAGTACCTCCAGGCTTTAACCATTCCACACAATGCTGAAAGTAAACCTCTCTTTTTTCTTTAGGCACATGAGCATAAATTAATGCTATTGCATCATAAGAATTTGGAAGTGCTTGAAACGCTTCAAAACCCTGAATTTTATAGTTTATTTCAACTCCCTTTCTAGCTGCTAAACTTTCAGCTTTTATCTTGCCTTCATTACTGCTATCAAACGCATCTACCTCCCAACCTTGTGCTGCCGCGAAAACAGCATTCCTTCCTTCTCCTTCAGCAGGTAATAAAATCTTACCTGCTGTCAGTAATTGAATTGATTTCGCAAAATATTTGTTGGGTTCTTCTCCATAAGCATAGGCCATCTCAGCGTATCTTTTATTCCAAAAATCTTTTGTCATTTCATTATATAATTGAAGTTATCTTAAATTAATAGTTCATCCATTTTATAACTTCGCAAATACAACCAACGAATAAAAAGGAGTAACCGAAATAATAAAAAAAATACTCAAAACTTATAGTGTTGAAGGACAGACGAATTCAGAAACTTTTGTATCTGTCTCTTTTATCGCATCAAAACCTCCAATAACATTGATTACATTATGAATACCTCTTGATTTTAAGATAGAACTTGCGATCATAGAACGATACCCTCCTGCGCAATGTATGTAATTGTCCTCATCATTCGTAAACGCTACTAAATGATTGTTTAAATCGTCTAATGGAGTATTCTTCGCTTCCAAAACATGTTCTGATAAAAATTCAGATTCTTTTCGAACATCAAAGATTTGGATGGTCTGAGAATTAGCTAAGAATGAGAAATCATTAGGGGAGATTGTAGATACCGTTTCAACCTGTTTACCGGCAGCTTTCCATGCCTGAAATCCACCTTCTAAATAACCCATAATGTTATCAAAACCAACTCTAGAAAGTCTAGTTATTGATTCTTCCAACCTACCTTCAGGAGTAATTAATAAAATAGGTTGCTCTACATCTTTAATCAAAGCTCCTACCCAAGGAGCGAAACTTCCGTCTAAGCCGATAAAGATAGAATTTGGTATATGACCTTTCGCAAAATCATCCTCATGTCTAACATCTAACATTAAAGCTCCGGTCTCATTTGCCACTGCTTCAAAAGCCTCTGTATTAAGTGCATTTTCTCCCTTTCGAAGAACCTCATCAAAACTCTCACACCCCTCTTTGTTCAGCTTTACGTTCAGGGGAAAGTAAGCAGGAGGAGGAAGCAATCCGTCAGTAACCTCCTTCACAAATTCCTCTTTGGTCATATCTGCCCTGAGCGCATAGTTTGTGCTCTTTTGGTCTCCAATAGAACCCACAGTTTCTTTGCTCATATTTTTACCACAAGCAGAACCGGCTCCATGTCCCGGATATACAATAACATCATCCGACAAGGTCATTATTTTCGTTCTTAAACTATCAAATAAAATACCTGCTAGCTCTTCTTGTGTCATTGTCGCAGCCTTTTGAGCCAAATCAGGCCTTCCAACGTCCCCTAAGAATAAAGTATCTCCACTAAAAATCGCATGTTCTTTGCCATTCTCATCCAACAATAGGTATGTAGTACTTTCCATGGTATGTCCAGGTGTATGCAATACTCTTATGGTAGCATCACCTAACTTAAATTCTTGCTCATCTGCAGCTACAATACAGTCGAATGTAGGGTTTGCATTGGGTCCGTATACAATAGGAGCGCCAGTTTTTTCTGAAAGAGTAACATGACCACTAACAAAGTCAGCATGAAAGTGAGTTTCAAAAATGTATTTTATTTTGGCACCTCGCTCATTAGCCATTTCTATATAGCTGCTAACCTCTCTCAAGGGATCGATAATAGCTACTTCATTATTACTTTGAATATAGTAAGCACCTTGTGCTAAACATCCTGTATATATTTGTTTTACTTCCATTTCTCTTTATTTAACTAATCTTTATTAATAAAAATCAAGCCATTAATTACAATTATTACAACTGAGCTTCTTTTATCTTATCATCTATTAAAAGATTTTGTGTGTATTTAGGAACCTTTATTACACACCTAAAACCGTTTCTTTTAGTAAAATATAAACCGCCATTACTAATACAAACCACCCGAATCCTTTCTTAAGCTTTTTACCATCGATAAATTTATTAAGCCAAATACCAACGAATATCCCTCCAACAGAAAGTGCTGAGAAAACACCTAAAAACTGCCAATCAATTTCTAAATTTTCTACATCTCCAATGAATCCAATTAATGATTTGATTGCGATAATTAATAAGGAAGTAGCAACCGCCTTTTTCATTGGAAGTTTAGCTAAAAGTACTAGTGCAGGAATGATTAAAAATCCCCCACCTGCGCCAACAATACCTGTTAATACACCAACTAGCAGTCCTTCTGCAATAATCAAAGGGTAATTATAGTCAATTTCTGATTCTTCATCACTTTCTTTTCGCTTGTTTCTTATCATAGAAATAGAAGCCAACAGCATGATTATAGCAAAAAACAACATAATTGCGATGTCTTTTGTGATCAAAAAATCACCAATTGAAAAGAGTTCTTCAGGAATAGACGGAACTAAATATTTTCTTGTAGAATAAACTGCAACAAATGCAGGTACAGCAAAAATAATGGCAGTTTTAAAGTCCACCATTCCTTTTTGAGCGTTACGGATGGCTCCTACTAAGGCAGTAGATCCTACAATAAAGAGAGAATAGGCAGTTGCTAAAACAGGCTCTATACTTAATAAGTAAACTAATAAAGGAACCGTTAATATTGACCCACCACCACCAATCAAACCCAAAACAAGTCCAATAATTACTGCCCCAATATACCCTAATAAATCAATCAACTCCATTCTTATAGATTTTGAACAAAGCTACAAGAGCTCACTTGCTTCATATGTAACAATTGTTACAGTCAAAAATAATTATCAGGAAACGCTAATTAGAAGTTTTTTGAGATCAAGTAAAAGGATTATCCAAGTTCTAAAAACTTTAATCATTAGATGTAAAGTCCGAATACCAGCAGCATAGATAAAGAGAGAAGAAAACGTTTGAGTAGCGGATTATTCCTTGGCGGACTTTTTAAGAAAATAACTAATACTGGCTATTGAGAAAGCTCCCAAAAGAATTTTGTTTCTAGATGTTAGCACCCATAACTGTCGCATAAATTCTATCAAACAAAAAAGTCCTTCACAGAATTGTGAAGGACTTTTGTCGGGGTGGCAGGATTCGAACCTGCGACCTCCTGCTCCCAAAGCAGGCGCGATGACCGGGCTACGC
>CBFHZL010000018.1:0-28696 GCA_965660325.1 uncultured Acidiluteibacter sp. | reverse complement strand
CGATGGAAGTATTTCGATAAATAAATTTATTTATCAATAAAGATAGATTACCTACTACCCAATTAAAAGCCCTTAGAAACAACCTATTTCTAAGGGCTTTTTTTATCGTTTCTAGACGATAAATTCAGTAGTGTATTTTCAGGAATGGAAAAATATTAATTGAATTTGAAAGCAATAAATTTAATCCCTCCTAAAGTCCTAAGACGTATTAAATACGAAAGGCGTCCAATAGATTTTACTATTTTTTTTAAAAAAAATGTTAATCTGATTCTTCTTGAAAAAAGTAAAACTATTTAAGTTTTTTATTATTAGGCGATTAAAGGTTATTTATTGCGGTACATTCTAAATGTTAAATTAATTCTTGGAGAGATTATTTTCTTTGATTTAGGTAATGAATGCAACCAGTTTTCTTGAATTTCCCCTTTCATATCTAAAATGCTACCGCTCTCAAGAACTATTTCAACCTTTTTTTTGCTTTCACGATGCTTAAATAAAAACCGGCGGTCAGCTCCTATGCTTAGTGAAGCGATCGACGAATTTTTAACGAGTTCTTTCTCATTGTCTGCGTGCCATCCCATACCCTCATCTCCATTATGGTAAAAATTAAGTAGACAACTGTTGTAGGTTTCATTGGTAACAGTTTCAATCATTTCTTTTATATCCAGAAGTAGAGGCGTAAAAAGGGCAGCAGTTTTTGTTTTGTTTGAATACGTATATTCGAATGGATCACTGCCATACCACGCCACCTTTCTGTCGGTAATAATCTCTTTACCAAACATAACCAACTTGTCTCTTTTCCAAGTAATCTCTTTACTCAATCGTTCAAAATAGTCATTGCATTGCTGTGGGTTCAATACAGAAGGATGATAAATGGCTAAGCCGTCTGACTTAACGACAGGTATAGGTGAAGTGTCTTCAAAGAGCTGCATGATGGATGTATTTTTTGGAATGTCTGAGTGCGTTTAACCCGGATGATTTTGAATATCAGTTAGATTAAATTTAGTTCCACAATGACGACAATAGTTGGCTTCGATATCATTTTTTGTTCCGCACTCTTTGCATTCCAAAGGTAATTCTTTGGTTTTTGACATAGCAACAGTAACTATCCCGGTTGGAACGGCAATGATAGCATATCCGATTATCATCGCAGCAGAAGAAAGAAATTTACCAAGTATAGTATGTGGAACTAGATCTCCATATCCAACTGTAGTAATTGTTACAATTGCCCAATATATACTTTGAGGGATGCTTGTAAAACCCTCTTCTCCTCCTTCAACTACATACATAATAGTTCCCATTAATGTAACGATGGTGAGCACAGCAGTAAAAAAAATACTGATTTTATACAGACTTGATTTTAATGCTGTAATCAAACCTTGAGCTTCGCTACTAAATCGCACGAGTTTTAATATTCTAAAAATGCGCAGTAGGCGGAATATTCTTACGACTAATAGGTAATGATAGCCTTCTGTAAATAGACTTAGATAGGTAGGTATAATAGATAGTAAATCGATAATCCCCCAAAAGCTAAACATGTACTTTAATGGTTTGGGACTGATCCACAAACGCAAAATGTATTCTATTGTAAATATGAAGGTAAGAACCCATTCAATAGTATAAAACTCGAAGCTATAATTTAATCCAAACTCCGGTACACTTTCGAGCATTACTACAATAACACTCAGTAGAATTATCCAAAGCAACGCTATATCAAAACGTTTTCCTGCTTTAGTATCTGTTCCAAAAACAATGTGGTATAACTTACTCCTTAATTCCATAGTGTCATTTTAATGCTAAAGTAGGGTAAAGCGATGATAAGCCCAATAACATTACTTCACTTTAAAACCAGACTTAATGAATTGAAAGAATGATTCCCGTTCCTTTTTGTCAGTAAAAACACTGAGAACCTGTTGGGTAAATGTTTTTTGAAGTTTCCGTTCGGCTTCTATTTCTCTTTGTATGTTTCTAGGTGTAATTTTTTCCGCTTCTAACTCATGATTATGGCGTCCATCCACAGGTGATTTGCCTGTTCGTTCTTGGTTTAATCGATCAGCTTTTTCAAAATTCCGTTTGGCTTTATCAATATAGCCCAACTTTTCTTGGAGTAAACCTAAGTTATTGTGAGCAATGTCGTCTTCAGGGTCTAAGTTTACAGCAACTTGGTAGTCTTCAATAGCAGCTTCAGTATCTCCAAATCTATCTTTAGTATATGCTCGACTTGAATAGCGGTAACTATTTTGTGGCTGTAATTCAACAGCTTTGTCCATGTCTTGCAATGCTTCACTTTTATTTCCTAGGTGTAAATGTAGAACACCACGTTCGCTGATTAATTCTGCTGAGTCCGGATATTCAGTAATTGCCTTACTTAACAGTTCACCTGCAGCTTTATATTTTTGTTCTTTTAACAAGGCTATTGCCTTGGCACGATAATTCATTGGGTCCATATGACTACATTTATTTTACAAAACTAAGATTATAACACATGAAATCGAAAATTGCTTTAGTACTTGGTGCAACTGGTTTGGTAGGCCAAGAATTAATTGAATTGTTAACGACCGACTCATTGTATCATTCTATTATTATTATAAACAGAAGAGAGGTAGGCTACAATCACCCAAAAATCCAAGAGCGTGTTATTGATTTCAGTTTCATTGATTCAGAAATAAAACAGATTAACGCTACTGATGTTTTTTGCTGTATAGGAACTACAATTAAAAAAGCAGGTAGTAAAGATGCTTTTAGGAAAGTGGATTATGAAATACCAGTTTCATTTGGGAGGATTGCCGAAAGGAGTAATGTGGAAAGTTATACCGTTATTTCCTCAATGGGAGCTAATGCAGCTAGCAACAATTTTTATTCGAGTGTAAAAGGGGAGATGGAAAATCAATTATTGCCACTAATTATACCTAACTTAACCATCCTTAGGCCTTCTCTTTTACTTGGTGATAGAGATGAGAGCAGATTCGGAGAAGATGTTGCAAAAAGTATATTTTCTGTTTTAGGTTTCTTAATGGTTGGTCCACTAAAAAAATATAAGCCAATACATGCCAAGCAAGTGGCTAAAGCCATGATTTACTTCGCTAGTCATCCGAAAGAAAAGATTCAAGAAAATCAGTTTTTGCACTCCATATAACATTACAAAACAACCATCAAAATATGAATATTCCCACGGTAGAAATTCCACGAGTAGTAATTGTAGGAGGAGGTTTTGGCGGCATTACGCTTGCCCAATCGCTGCGACATAAAGACGTGCAAGTGGTCTTAATTGACAAAAATAATTATCACACCTTTCAGCCCTTATTATACCAGGTGGCAACAGCCGGATTGGAGCCAGATTCGATCGCTTACCCTATTCGGAAGCTGTTTGAGAAGCAACCCAACTTATTTTTTCGATTAGCTGAAGCAAATCATATTGATACGGATAAAAATGTGTTAGAAACATCCATTGGACCAATTGGTTTTGACTATTTGGTAATTGCTAGTGGTTCAGATACTAACTTTTTTGGTCTAAAAGAGGTGGAGAAAGCTGCGATGACGATGAAGAGCGTTTCGGAAGCATTGGATTTAAGAAGCTACATATTACAGAATTTTGAAAACGCACTGCTAACCTCGGATATTGAGGAGCAAAATAGCTATATGAATTTTGTGTTAGTAGGAGCAGGGCCAACTGGAGTAGAGCTTGCAGGCGCTCTAGCAGAACTAAAAAAGCATGTTTTGCCAAAGGATTATCCTGATTTAGACCTTCGAAGAATGAAAATCAACCTTGTTGAAGCAGCGGACAAAGTGTTGCCTCCAATGTCTACTGAGGCTTCATCAAAAGCACAAAAGTATTTACAAAACCTAGGCGTTAATGTATGGCTGAATACGGCAGTAGAAAACTACGATGGGGAAACTGTTACAATAAAAGATGGCAAAAATTTTAAAACAAAAACACTTATTTGGTCTGCAGGTGTAAGTGGTAATTTAATTAATGGCTTAAAAGAAGAAGTGTTTGATCGCGGTAGGATAAAAGTAGATGAATATAATAGAGTAGAGGGATATGAACATATTTTTGCTATAGGAGATGTTGCTGCTATGCAAACAGAGGACTATCCAAAAGGCCACCCTATGGTCGCTCCTGTAGCAAATCAACAAGGTGAACATTTAAGCAAAAATTTGTTGAAGATACTCAATGGAAAACAGCTAGAGCCTTTTAAATACTTCGATAAAGGATCAATGGCTACAATTGGAAGAAATCGAGCAGTGGTGGATATGCATAAATTTAAGTTCCAAGGCACGTTTGCTTGGTTGGTTTGGATGTTCGTCCATTTGATTTCTTTGGTAGGGTTCAGAAATAAGATCGTGACTTTTTTCAATTGGGTGTATAACTACTTCATTTTTGAAAAAGGGGTTCGATTAATTATTCGTCCGTACAAACGGAAATTGTGATTTCGCTTTAACTGCGAAATCGCCTATCGATATTTAATAGATCAAATAGCTGTAATCAGCCTAATCATTTTTGGTTTACTGCTGCAGTTCTATGTGCGCTGTAATGGGGTGATGGTCGCTTAGTTTATGTGGAAGCGTTTCGTATCGCTGAGAAGTAAAACTAGGGTCATGCAAAATGTAATCGATTCTAAAGGATGGAAATTTTCCGATATATGTTTGCCCTAGACCTCTTCCTGCACTCAGAAATGAGTCAGTGAGGCTATCACTAAGCTGTTTGTACGCATAGGAAGTAGGTGTATCATTCATGTCACCACAAACAATTACTTTATAAGGAGATGTTCTGATGCTGGCTTTTATTTTCTCTACTTGATCAGCTCTTCGTTGAAAAGCACTTTTTAACTTATTGATTAGTAACTGCTCATTTCCTAGATAACTCGAAAAGCTATTGGCGTAAACATCATCTATGGTTTTGTAGTCCACTTTTTCTAATCGAATGGAAGCAAGATGAAAATTATAGACACGAACAATCTCTGAAGGCGTTTTAATATCGGTATAAATACAAATATTATGATCTCCAGGCTCAAAAGGAACGCGGCCTCTACCAAGTATTGGATAACGGCTAAAAGTTGCAATACCCCATTTATTTGGTCCTTTTATGAAAGAGTATTCATCGTGGACGTATTTGTTGCCAGGGTAGGTGAGTAAACTATCCAACGTCTTAAACTCATAGGTTTGGTCTTCGCTAAAATAGAATTCTTGCAAACATAGAATATCAGCGTCCTCTTTCCGTATTAACTTAAAGATTTCATTTCGGGTAGACCGATCATCTTGCCATAGGTACAAATCAAATAGGCGCACATTGTGGCTCATCACTTTAATAGCAGATTCCGATAATGGAGTTACCGCATTTAGCTGTAAAATTTTAGGTAAACTTTTATACCCCAATATTAATACGATGAGTGAGAGTAACAATCGTTTATTGCCAAGAAGCATCCAACCTAAAGCAAAAAATAGGTTAAGCACAAACAGATAGGGGAGAGCAAGACCAAAAAAGGCTAGCGGCCAAAGGGTATTTGGGTTTACGCTTGCGGCCACGTAACTCAGTAGCAGTGCGATGGCCAACAAGCTATTTATTCCAAAAAATAGCTTTGTAAAAAACGTAAACTTTTTCAACCTTAGTTACTGTTACAGCTTGCTTTTCAGGTCTAATGAATGCCCCATTTTCTCTTTCTTAGTTTTGAGGTATAATTCATTGTGTTCATTCGAAGCAATCTCTAAATTGATATTTTCTACAATTTCCAATTGATAACCAATCAAACCGGTACGTTTTTGAGGGTTATTGGTCATTAACCGCATTTTAGCAACGCCTAAGTCTCTTAAAATTTGAGCTCCAATACCGTAATCGCGCTCGTCCATTTTAAAGCCAAGTTTCAAATTCGCTTCTACCGTATCGTAGCCTTCTTCTTGTAATTTGTATGCTTTTAATTTGTTCAAGAGACCGATACCTCTACCTTCTTGGTTCATGTATACAATTACACCCTTACCTTCTTTCTCAATCATTTCCATTGACTTTTGAAGCTGAGGTCCACAATCACATCGGCAAGAACCAAAGATATCTCCGGTAATACATGAAGAGTGCACACGAACCAAAACAGGCTCATCTTTTTCCCAAGTTCCTTTAACAAGTGCTAAATGCTCTTGATTATTGGTCAACTGTTTGTAGTGAATCAAGTCGAAGTTACCGTGCTCAGTCGGCATTTTTACTTCTACTTGTCGCTCAATTAAAGTTTCATTTTTAATCCGGTAAGCAATCAGATCTTTGATCGTAATCAGTTTTAAGTCAAACTTTTTAGCAATATCTTTCAACTGAGGAAGGCGGGCCATGCTTCCATCTTCATTTAATATCTCCACTAATATTCCCGCAGGTTTGTAACCGGCTAGTCGAGCTAAGTCAATAGAAGCCTCTGTATGACCTGCTCTTCTAAGTACACCACCCGGTTTAGCTCGCAAAGGAAAAATGTGCCCTGGACGACCTAAATCCTCAGGTTTGGTGCTTTCGTCTACTAATGCTTTAATTGTTTTTGCTCTATCATGCACAGAAATACCAGTGGTACATCCGTGGCCAATTAAATCTACCGAAACTGTAAATTGCGTGTGGTGTAATACGGTGTTATTATTCACCATTAGGTTGAGGTCAAGCTCGTCACATCGGCTTTCGATAAGAGGTGCACAGATAAGACCACGACCATGAGTGGCCATGAAGTTAATCATTTCAGGAGTCACTGCTTCTGCCGCGGCTATAAAGTCACCTTCGTTCTCTCTATCCTCATCATCAACAACGATAATTACTTTACCTTTTTTGATGTCTTCTAATGCTTCTTCAATTGTGTTTAATTCCATGGATTCTCCTGCTTTAAAATCGTGTGCAAAGTTACTTAAAAAATCAAGCTTTTAAGGGTATTAAAACAGATAAAGGTTACCTTTGTTGAACCTTTTAACCCATTAATTAGAAATAATTTTGAGCCGAGTTTTAGCCATTGACTATGGAGAAAAAAGAACGGGTGTCGCAGTTACGGATACTTTAAAAATGATAGCTAGTGCGCTAACAACAGTTGAGACAACTGAGCTTTGGACCTTTTTAGTAGATTATTTACAGCAAGAAGATGTGGATACAATTGTGTTGGGTTTACCATTGCGACTAAACAATGAATTATCAGCAATTGAACCAAAAATTCAGAAGCTGACCAGAAAATTAGCACACGACTATCCCAATATAAAGATCGAGCGACAAGATGAACGGTTTACCTCTAAATTGGCTGTTAATGCAATGATATCTGGAGGTATGAAGAAAAAAGACCGACAAAAAAAAGGTAACATAGATAAGATCAGTGCTACCTTAATTCTTCAAGATTATCTAGACCGTTTTTCAGGTTTTTAATCGATTAAACTGACTTTACTTAATGGCAGCGTAATATCAAAATTACCATATACGTAAGGAGCTATATCATACGTATTATACATAAAAGAGATGGAATCTGCTTGAATAAGTATATCTCTTGCAATCGTTAATTCTTGATCTGAAACAAAAAAGCCTTTTTCCTTTAGGTTAGTTGATGGATCCATCTTCATTTTTGCTTTTATGCCCGCTAAAATTTCTGTTTTTAAGCCAATGGTGTCGGCTAACCATTCATACACATTTAACTGATCGCCAGTTTTTAGATCCAACGTTTTATAATAAATTGATGTGTTTGGGTGTGCGCCGCCTTCGTAAGTCATTATGGTTTGCTCCATGCTTACAAAGTCATTGTTGTAAAAAGCGATAGAAATATTATTCATTAGCTCATAACTAATCTTCTCTTCAAATTTCATTTGATCTTTGGCATGCTTTTTAAAAAAGCTCCCTATCATTTGGTCTACCGGCGTCGTTGATTGTAAGTTTCCTTCAGGAATAAAATCTATAAATGTCTGTGAAAAAGTGGTGTATATGCTTTTGTTCAGGGCAATCAACATATCGTTTATACTGTCATTTTCACTCTTTAGAATAGGATAGCTGGCTTTTAGCGTTGCGCAACCGTTTTGTTTCTTGGTGTTGCATTCATCTGATTGTTGGCTAAACTGCTCAATTGCAATTTTTAACTCAATTGGTTCTCTTTTTTTGGAATTAGTGGTTTTATTGATGTCCCCACAACTAGCGAGAATCAGCATTATTACTATTACAAAAAGGTACTTATTCATATTTTTTAGTTTTCGCTAAATTAGCTAAAAACATTAAAATTTATCTACATTCATTAAGTCATTAAAACCAGTCAATTACAACCTGGATAACTTTTCATTTCACTGTAAAAGTAAAAGTTTGATTTTTTAGAGTAACTTATTATAAGTGTTTCAAAATATATAACTTCTGTTTCTTTTTATGAAACTATAATACCTGTTATTTGGATGAGAATTTTTTTTAGATTTAGGAGGTATTTGTTTAGGTAGTAGACAGAGTTTGGTTTCAACTTTGTAATGGTTGAGATTATTTCCTTACAGTTCGATTAATTTGATATTTTAAATCTTAAGTAACTTCTATTAATTGTAAAAAACAATCGATAAAAAGCTATTTTTAACCGATTTACGTTTGGGAATACTAATTAATTATTACTTTTAATTCCTAAATAGTTGATAAATTAATTAATACCCTGCCTAAATAAAATTGAAACCAATTGATCTTCATAAGGTTGACTATGCTAAAGGTCATCTTTTAAATTCCCAAGATATCGATATGGAGTATATCTATCGAGGGTATTTTTCTGAGGAGGTGGTAGGTCATATTTTACAACTAGTAGAACGGCAATTAGAGAATAATGGAGAACCTTACCGGTTAAGGAAAAAGGCTTATAATGTAATGGTAGAGGGACTTCAAAACATTACACGCCACCAAATTTCTGAAGGTGAAGAGACCAAAAAAGATGGAATATTTTGTATACGGAAGCAAGAAGGTCGGTATTTTATTTCTACGGGGAACCAAATACAGAATAATGAAGTTGAGCAACTAAAATCCATACTTGATCAAGTCAATAAAATGGATAAAAAGGAGCTAAAAGCATATTATCAAAAATTATTAAATAACGGAAAGTTTTCATCAAAGGGTGGAGCAGGAATTGGGTTGGTGGATATGGCTCGGAAGTCAGGACATAAATTGTCATACACTTTTACTACAATCGATGAAACATCAAAGTTTTTTTACTTAAAGATATGCTTAGATACTCAAGATGATCGACTTCCTGATGAATTAGATCATAAGCTGGTAGAAGATCAGTTTATGTTATTAAGTAAACAGCATACTCAATTAATTAACGAACAGATTAGTATTTCACTTCGTGGAGTTTTTAATTTAGAGAATGTTGGTGATATTATTGAGTCTATTAAATACTCTAGGTCGAGCACCAAGCAAAAGAAGTCGAAGGTTATATTGTCGTTAATGTATGAGATGTTGATGAATATAATACATCATGCGTCAGTCTTAGATCAATTCGATGGAATTCCGGGAATATTTATGATGAGTAAAAGTCTTGATACTGATCATCTCTTATTTACAACCGCAAACCTTATCCCACTTGATCAAGAATCAGTTATAAAAGACCAAATTAAATTAATTAATAGTTTAAAAAATGATGAATTGGACGAGTACTTACTCAAAAAGCATTCATCTGAAAGAGGTTTAGTAAAAACTGGCCACGGTTTGATAGAGTTTCGAAAAAAAACTAAAAATAAACTGAACTATTATTTCGAAAAAATCAACGATAACTACTCTCTTTTTACTTTGCAATTAAATTTAGCAAACAATGAAAATCCGTTGAGTTAATCATTGACTTACTCTCGTTTCCATTTATAATAGAATTTTGCCTTTGCTGTAAATCGATAGGAATACCTCAATCGATTGTTTAAATTAGCACTGTAATTTTAAAAAACTAAAAATGAAGAAAAAATTCATTGCAGCCTTAGCTTTTTGCTTTGCTTTAAGCGGATTTTCTAAGGGTAAAGGAAATAAAATTGAATTTGTAGAGTATGACTTGCCAAATGGCTTACACGTAATCTTACAAGAAGATAATTCGACACCAATTGTGGCGGTAACAGTACTATACCATGTTGGTTCAAAAAATGAAGACCCAAACAGAACTGGTTTTGCGCACTTTTTTGAGCACTTGCTATTTGAGGGTTCAGAGAATATTGAGCGAGGAGAGTATTTTAAATTAGTTCAAAACAATGGTGGTTCACTAAATGCGAATACCTCTTTTGATAGAACATTTTATTACGAAATACTTCCATCTAATCAACTGGAGCTTGGTCTTTGGTTAGAATCAGAAAGAATGCTACATGCAAAGATTGACGAAGAGGGTGTAGAAACCCAGCGCGGTGTAGTTAAGGAAGAGTTGAAACAACGAAATGAAAATACACCTTACGGTTCAATACTAAATGAAGTCTATGGACATGCATTTATTGAGCATCCTTACAGATGGACTCCGGGTGGTTCTCCTGAGTATATCAACCAAGCTAAGATGGAAGAGTTTTTAGCATTTTATGAAACATTTTATGTGCCAAATAATGCGACACTTTCAATTGCAGGAGACATTGATGTAGAGGAAACGAAAAAACTGATTGACAAGTATTTTTCAGGAATTCCTAAAGGAACAAAGGAAATTCCTCGTCCAACTATTGTAGAGCCTAAAAAGACAGCAGAGGTTAGAGATACAGTTTATGACAATATCCAATTACCTGCAGTAGTTCAAGGCTATCATATTCCTGCTCAGGGAACTGAAGATTACTACGCTGCAAGTATGTTGTCAACATTACTATCCCAAGGAGAGAGTAGTAGATTACAAAAGAATGTAAAAGATGCTAAACAAGAAGCTGTCTTTGTTGGCTCATTTTTAATACCTTCAGAAGATCCCGGAATTGCTTTAATGTTTGGTATAGCAAACATGGGAATTACTCCTGACCAACTAGAAAAATCAATTAATACTGAAGTTGAAAAGGTTAGGACAGAACTCATTTCTGAAGAAGAATTAACAAAACTAAAAAATCAAACTACCTCTGATTTTGTCTCTGCAAACGGAAGAGTAGCTGGGCTTGCTGAAAATTTAGCAAACTACCATGTATACTTCGGTGATGCAAACTTGGTGAACACCGAAATTGATAAGTACATGGATGTTACACGTGAAGACATCAAGCGTGTAGCAAATACTTATTTCACTCCTGAAAATAGAGTGGTATTGTATTACCTACCGAAATCAGAAGAAAAATAAGCGATTCTAATGAACACCATTAAACAGATAAAAATGAAGAAAATAACCATATTATCGTTAGTTGCTTTATTAGCGATACCAACCTTCGCACAAGTCGATAGAAGTGTGCGACCAACAGCAGGACCTGCTCCTGAAATTAAAATTGGAGAGTCACAATCATTTACTTTAGATAATGGCCTAAAAGTATTTGTGGTAGAAAATCATAAACTACCTCGAGTTGCTATTTCATTGAGTTTTGATATTAAACCTTTTACAGAAGGTGATAAAGTAGGCTACTCTGACATTGCCGGTGATTTATTGGCCACAGGAACAACTTCAATGGATAAGGAAAAGTTCAATGAATCAGTCGATTTTATCGGAGCCAACTTTAGCACTAGTTCGAGTAGTTTGTTTATTTCAGGATTAAGTAAATACAACGAGCAGCTTATTGATATGTTGGCTGACGTAGCGATGAACGCTAATTTTACGCAAGAAGAGTTAGACAAGTTAAAAAAGCAATACATTTCTGGATTGGCATCGGAGAAGGATGACCCAGATGCTATAGCTAACAACGTTAGAAAGGCACTAGTATATGGTAAAGATCACCCTTATGGAGAGTTGCCTTCAGAGGAATCTATTGAGAATATTACACTTGAAGATGCAAAGAACTATTATGGAACTTACTTTAAACCAAACATTGCCTACATGGCAATCGTAGGAGATGTAAATTTCAAAAAAGTAAAGAAGCTTATAACTAAAAAGTTTGACGATTGGAAAAAAGGAGAGGTACCTTCATTTGATTATGAAATGCCAACTGCTCCTGAAATGTCTCAAATTGTTTTTGTAAATAAGCCTGGTGCTGTTCAGTCGGTGATTAATGTATGTTATCCAGTAGATTTAAAGCCTGGTGATGACGACAAGATTCCTGCTTCTGTAATGAATACTTTATTTGGAGGTGGATTTACTTCTCGTTTAAATCTAAACTTAAGAGAAGAAAATTCATTTACATACGGAGCTAGAAGTTCACTACGAGATGATGAATTAGTGGGATACTTCAATGCTACTGCAAAAGTCAGAAATGAAGTAACAGATAGTGCCCTAATGGAAACCATGAAAGAGATGGTAAAAATGCAAGAAGGTGTAACTGCTGAGGAATTACAGGGAATCAAAAATTACATTACTGGAAACTTTGCTATTGGATTAGAAAATCCGCAAACAGTAGCTCGATTTGAAATTAGTAAGCAAATCAACAACTTACCTGCAGATTACTATGCTAATTATTTAAAGAATGTGGCAGCTGTATCTGAGGCTGACATTAAGGAAATGGCCGGTAAATACATTCGTCCGATGAATGCATACATCATGGTAGTGGGTAACAAGGATGAAGTAGCAGAAGATCTTGAAAAACTAAGCCCAACAGGTCAGATTCGATTTGTAGACAATCGTGGTAATGAAGTGGTAGAAACGCTTAAGCCTGCACCTGCAGGAGTAACTGCACAATCTGTTATTGATACTTACATTACTGCAATTGGTGGCATGGAAAACATGAAAAAAGTGAAGAACATTAATTCAGTAATGTCTGCTGAAATGATGGGAAGAGCTATTTCTGTAGAAGTAACAGTAGCTACCCCAAATAAATACTTGTTGGAAATGAAGATGGGAGAAATGTTGGTTCAGAAGCAAGTTTTTGATGGTGTAAAAGGTAAAGAGTCAGGTATGCAAGGATCTAGAGACTTGGAAGGTGACGATTTGGCAAGCTTGGCACTAGAAGCACAGATTTTTCCTGAGTTAAACTATCAAAAAGAAAGTTATACACTAGAGCTTAAAGGAATGGATAAGGTAAACGGTGAAGAAACTTATGTAATGGACATAACTAACCCGTTGGGTGATAAAATGACCAATTATTACAGTACTACTTCAGGTTTATTAATACAGTCTGAAACGATGGAAGAAACACCACAAGGCGCATTTGTAGCGACTAAAACTTTAGGTGACTACAAAGAAGTGAAAGGAGTGAAGTTTCCTTATGTTATTAAGCAATCTTTTGGTCCACAAGTAATTGATATGAAAATGGAATCAATGGAAGTAAATACGAAACTAGCAAGCGGCACGTTCGCAGTAGAATAGAACTGCTAATTATAAACGATAAAAGCTCCTTTAGCGTTAGTTAAAGGAGCTTTTTTGTTTCAGCATAAAATGCAAAATCTCTTATTCTATTTTGATTACCTTTTGCTTCTTTATGCGATCGCCTTGCTGAATAATTGTAATATACATATCTGGTTTCCAATAACTACTATTGATTTCTATTTCTGAGTCTGCCGATGTGGTCGAATAAATCACTCTCCCCATCAAATCAAATACCCTGATAGATAACTGTTCTCCTGTATTATTCTCTATTGTTAATCTATTACGGAAAGGGTTTTCTATTACGTTGGCCGTTAGTTGAGCAGGTGTGTTGTCAGTAATACTTACTGTTGTATTTGGATACAATACACAATTTGATGGAGTAGGATTAAGCTCAATCGGTCCATAGTTTCTAATAACTCTGTTTGTGAAAGCAGGATAATTCTCTCCGTAGCGGTAAGTTCTAAAGATGGTATTTCCGGTGGGTACACTCCCTTGACTTACAATACCATTTTGGGTTACAGGGCTTACGTATTCCCAAACAGTGCTATCCATAGCGTCTATTTCATAGATATGTGCATCAGGACCGCTTGTTATAAGTGTGTTTCCGTTGGGTAAACGGTTTGCACCTGATACAAAATCTACAAAAATTGGCATCTCATATGACCAATTGACTGCAGAGGGCCCAAATGGAAGCCCGGGGGTATAGGTATAAGTCCCATTCATGCCTATGGGTGGTGTAATAGTTTGCACTTTAGATATTTGTGTCGGGGCGTTAAAGCCATTGTTAAAGACTAAAATTTGTCCGCCATCTCGATAGGTATTAGGAATCCAATTAGGGTCATGCTGTCCAAAAAGTTGTTTATTAGTTATATCTCCAATATCATATGCTTCAGGATTACCCCAACGGTATAAGATATCTCCACCCATACCTGTAGTGCCACCTGAGCTTGTTGCCGCTTGGGCTGTTGTAGTGCTATGATCAACTAGCCAAAACTCATCATAGTTTCTAATACTAATCATTATTTGGTCCAAGTTAGGGTTATAATCCAATGAATTAGCATGGAAATAGTCGTTGCTAATTCCATTGTTGTTAAAGTAATTAAGATCTATTTTATGTCTATTTGTACTAATATTACCATAGTTAAATTTGGTTGAGTCATGATCTTGAACAAGGTGATCCCATAGCTTCCATTCCCAAACAACTATCGCACTATCAATCCCAAATGGCATTATTTCGGTTACTTTTTCTGACCACACTTCGCCATTATAGTGATTCGTATCTAATCCAGAAGAGATTGCTTCTGCTCGACTTCTTACATCCCAGGCAAGCACAAGAATATTGCCGTTAGGTAGGACTTCAATGTCATGATGTTGCCTAAAAGTAGGACCGTCAAAATTATAGGACCAAATTAGGCTATCATTCCAACTGTATCGTTCCAGTCTACCTCCTGATCCACCAGTAATTATATTTCCTGTTGTTAATTTACATGTTCGTAAAATAGAGCCATCTTCTAATAAATATACTACAGGTCCGGGTTGATACTGGCTAGTTCGCCAAGTGTTCACTAAGTCTCCACAATTATTTACTAAATAAGTTTCAGTAGAAAATAAAGGGGCAATTAAGGTAAACCCATTGTAGGATGTGGAATCATTTTGGATAATGCCAACTGTTCTTTGAGCAGTAGTAAACTTGACAAGACAGATCAAAATAATCGTCAGTATTCTATATTTCATATGATTATATTTTTTTGGCAATGCTCCTGCCAACAATATCTATTAAAATTACAGTAAAAACAGTATTAAATGTGTTTTTTAATAATTTAATTATAAATACCCTAAAAAACAGAGAGAATAGTAATTGTATTTTCATTAAAAGAAATGGTATCACCTGTTCTTTTACCACTCATTAATTTGCCGATGGGGGAGGCCATGGAGATAGCAAAGTAGATTTCTCCGTTTAATTCGACTTTTCCAAATGGGATAGAGATGAAATAACAGCCTTTATTCGTTTTAACCAGACTTCCGAGACTGATTAGATTTGCTCGTTTGGATGGCAGTTGGTGCAACTCATTTAACTGTTTGCTGATTTTTGCGGCTTGTACTTCTAAATTATTTAGCTCGATCTGAGCCATTTCTCGCGACGTTTCAAACTTATCGCCGGCACTGCTTTTGGTGTCACTATCTCTAGACTCTTTTGTTGCTTTGATGTATTCGTCGAGCTCTGTTAATTTAGTCTCCAGTGAATTTTTAAGATGTGAATAAAGCGCTTGTTTCACTTGCTCTGCTTCGTTATTCTTCATCAGGTCCTGGACGATATTTTAATTGCATTCCATAAATAAAGTTCCGCAATACTTGGTCTTTACACTTTCTAAAGTGTTTGTGGTCAGGTTTTCTAAAAAGCGCACTCAACTCTGCTTTTCCAAACCTGAAATTGGCGAGATCTAGTATCTCAAGCATATCGTCGTCCCTTAAATTAAGTGCAATCTTAAATTTACGCAGCACCAAATTATTATTGAGGCTTTTTTCGGGCTTTGGTTGTTCTCCTTCCCGTTTATCTCGTTTTAAGTTGATGAATCCATTTAAAAATGTCGCTAACTCCTTATCATAAAGCTGCTGTTGCTCCGGGTTATCATCTTTTTTTAACCAATCACTTACTTCTGCTCGATTAGTTTCATGATCAGCTAATGCAAAAATATGAATCATTTGATCATCGCTTAAATCAAATGTGTATCGGGTACGTCTTAAAATATCGTTATTGTTCATCTTTTGCGATCATTCTGATTTGAGTGGCCAAAAATACAAATTATTAATCGGGGTTAATGATTGTTCGCTATTGGATTAAGTTCAATACTTGCTTAGCTTGAAAAGGTCGAGAGCGTTTTTTAATTTCCTCATGGTTGGGAGTAGGCCAAGAATCATCTTGGTAGAATTTTAAGCATCGTTCTAAGAAATCTAAGATTGCTGACTCTTCGGTTCGCTCAAAGCTTTCGCCTGCTTCACAAGATGCTATGGCTTCTGCAGCATCGCCTTTTCCGATACAGATAATAGTGCGTTCTGCAGCTAAATATTCAAATGTTTTACCAGGAATGGTTCCTTCAGTACCTTGAGTTACTAATAAAAGGAGGTGAGATTGCTGCATGTATTTAACAATTTTCTTATGCGATACAGGAGGTAAAAAACTGATGTGACCACCTAGTAAATTAGTCGCGACCTCTTTTATCTGTGCGGATACGGATCCTATGAACACAAAATCAATCGGTACGGTAGGGTTATTTTTAATCAATATTGAAAGTGCTCTAAAAAAAACTTCAGGTTGGTAATAATCTGACATTGTTCCTGTGTAGGAAATTGTAAATCGCTCGTTTCTGGGAGACTTTATTTTAAAATCTTTCGGATCGTATCCGTTTGGAATGATAACGGTTTTAGCGCTAATATCTGTTGATGTTTTAGATTGAAAAGAGTGTTTAAACTTTTCTCCTACTGTGATAATTTGATCTGCTCCTTCGATTATTTTTCGCTCGTATTTAGCATCAATTGCTTTTGAAAGAAAGCTATGACCAAGAAGTTCATAATAGTAGATGTCAGTCCATGGGTCTCTAAAATCTACTATCCATTTAACGGAAGGAAATTGTTTTTTTAATGACTTACCTATTAGTTGTGTAGAATGGGGGGGACTAGTAGTAATTACGGTAGTAATTTCATGCTCTTTAATTAATTCTACTGCTTTTTTCGTCGCAAATCGTTTCCAACCTATTCTAGGATCAGGGATGAAAAAATTACTTCGGATCCCATTTACTAGTTGTTGCTTCCAACTTTTGTTGTTCACATTTGAAAAACCTGCAGTAGGAACATTTTTCTTACCCACTAATTGTGCATAATAATTTATAGGCTCAAACGAGTCTGTTTTGTGGACCTCTACACTAGGGTGAATATCGCCCAACAGTGAATCATCCCACTGCATGTAACTTGCTTTATCTTCAGAAACTGTTACCACAAATACTTTAACTCCCATCTCGGCAAGATAGGCCGAGAGTTTTAACCATCGCTGCACTCCGGCTCCACCACTCGGCGGCCAATAATAGGATATGATGAGCACTTTTTTCATAAGACTAGGTTAGTTTCGGGTGTTTTTTATGGCTTGTTCAACTGCATTTGCAAATAGTTCATCCAAAGGGATTCCTGCTGCCGCAGCTTGCTGTGGAATTAAGCTTTCTTTTGTTAATCCAGGAACAGTATTTATTTCAATAACACTAGGACCTGTAGCTTGCAAGATGAAATCAATTCGGATAATTCCGGTCATGTTTAGCTTTCTATAGATATCAACAACAATGGTTTGAATTTCTTTGGTAAGTTGATCTGATAAGTCTGCAGGAGTAATTTCTTGCGATGCACCATTGTATTTTGCTTCAAAGTCGAAAAACTCGTTGTTAGAAACAATTTCTGTGACAGGTAAGGCGGTTATTTCACCTTTATAATTTAAAACTCCACAAGTGACCTCTCGGCCTATCATAGCACTTTCAATAAGTACTTCACTGTCTTCACCAAAAGCTTTTTCAATAGCTGGAAGAATGTCTTCTTCCGTTTTTACTTTACTGATTCCAAAACTACTTCCTGCGTTATTGGGTTTAATAAAACACGGAAAACCTAGTCGCTTAGATATTGCGGACGGATTTATAGGGTCACCTTTTCTGACGAGTAATGCAGCAGCGCAATTTACATTGATCTGCTTCAAAAGTGTATTGCAATGCCATTTACTAAATGTCAATGCGGTATTAAGCAAATTAGGGGTTGTATAAGGTATTTGCAAGAGATCAAAGTATCCTTGCAGTTTTCCATCTTCTCCCGGAGTACCATGAATTGCAATAAAGACGCAATCAAATTCAATCTTTTCTTCAGGAGTGAGCACGGTAAAGTCATTTTTATCTACAGCATACTCTTTTCCGTTTACGATTGCCGTCCACTCTTTACCGATAATGGTGATTAGCACAGATCGATATAACTTCTGATCTAAGTGGTTATAAATATTTTCAGCCGTCTTTCGAGAAATCACAATTTCGGAAGAATTACCTCCTGTAATAATGGCAACTGATGTAGTGTTCGACATACGATTTCGTTATTGGAATCAAACAACCAAATTAACAGATATCGACAACATATTTTAAACGTGCGAATCAATTTATTAACATCCTGAACGTTTATACAAATTGAGGATTGGAGCAGCCATAAGCCATTTATATTTTAATATCTTTGTTGACTTCAATTTACACCAAATGCAATTAGTTAAATTCATTTTTTCAAAGGTTTTTGCAATCAATTTATTGATAGCAATTATGGTAATTATTTTAGCTTTTTTCTTAGTATCATCTTACTTGACAAGCTACACGCTTCATGGTCAAAGTGTTGAAGTTCCTAGTTTTGAAAACTATCAAGTTCACCAACTGGACGATGTCTTTAACAGAGCTAACTTGACTTACGTCATTAATGATTCTATTTATATCAAAGGAAAGTCTCCAGGTACTGTTATTGATCAGTCTCCTGCGGCAGGTTACGCAGTAAAAAAAGGCCGAAAGGTGTACTTAACTATAACCGCTATTAACCCACCTAAAACCTCTCTACCAAACTTAATTGACCGCTCCATGCGGCAGGCTGAGGCAATGCTGAGTGCTTATGGGTTAAAGTTAGGAGCGATAACATATGAACCTGACCCATGTTCTAATTGCGTGCTCAAGCAGCAAGTAAATGGTGAGGATATAGTACCAGGTACTCCAATCGAAAAAGGAGCTACTGTAGACCTCGTTTTAGGAAAAGGATTGGGTGATGAAATGGTTGAGATTCCTTATTTGTATCGTTTATCTACGGAAGATGCAAAAGTAAATTTACGGGTGAACTTATTGACACTAGGTTATATTGAATATGACGAAACTGTCATTTCTGCTGAAGATTCGCTAAATGCAATCGTATATAGACAGATTCCTCCATATGCCGAAGGAAAAAGCATTAACGCCGGAAGCTTAGTCAACTTATTTTTAACAATGGACGAGAATAAAGTGACCGATTATGCCGTTGATACTACTGAAACAATTATTCCCTAATTATGAGATTGCTCATTATATCCATATTACTTTTTAGTAGCTTAATCGGAAAATCTCAAGACTTCCTATCAGTACCATTAAGCCAACCTGCTCAATGGGAACAATTACTGCCAAATAGTGAAAAGAATTTATTGGTTGATTCTATGATCTATTTATTTGATGCTAGAGACATACCATTTCGAGATGATTTTTCGAGAAATCAATTAAAACCGTTAAAAGCAACTCCTTCAGATGCGGGTGTATTCGATACGACCTTTTATAAATTGTTCATTGGGAATCAGGTAGTCGATACGTCTGACCGATTTACTAATTTTACCACCAAACACTACCGTTTTGGAACAGACAGTATGCCAATTGATACTACCGATTTACCAACTGTTCAACTAACGGTGAATGATTTCTCTCAATTTCCATTACGCCAAGAAGTGATTTCTGTATTCCCTGCGTATAATATTTTCGATACCCTAGGAAGTACACCTGATACGGTATTCGTTCAATTTTTATATCAACAAGATTCTATTGTTCGATACATCGTACCACCTAGTGGAAATGCTCTTTGGCAAAACGATAACGTGCTTATTAATGATGATTATGCTTGGGACCCTCCCTCTTATGGTGTAGCTACCTTTGATGGCTTAAACCGAGAGGGAAGAGCATACGATAATACGACTTTAAATACATACGGTGTTACGGACTACCTTACTTCAGTTCCATTCGATATCGGATATCTGCAAGAAGCAGACTCGGTATTTTTAAGTTTTTGGTATCAACCCCAAGGTGCAGGTAGGGATGCACCAGAATCTGATGATTCACTCGTAGTAGAATTTTTCAACCCAATTGAAAGCCAATGGCAATTTGCCTGGGGAGTTAGAGGAACTGCTAGAGCACCATTCAAACAGGAGCTCATTTTATTGTCAGATATTTATTTGAATAATAATTTCCAGTTTCGATTTAAAGCGAAAGGAAATCGCTCGGGTGCATATGATATTTGGAATATCGATCATGTATATTTAGATAGAGGAAGAAATCAGAATGATACCACAAGCACAGATATAGGAATCGGACGAACTTATACCAGCATGCTAAAAGAGTATAGCTCTGTTCCATTTTGGCAGTATGCTGCATTAACGTCTGCCTTAATGAAAGACACTTCTTCTATGCTGATAGTCAATAATACAACAACTTCTCGAACTACCGCTTTTAGATACTTTATTGAAGACCCTGATGGTAATTACTATCCTGAATTTCCCTTTCCAGCAAATTTAAATACATCTATTTCAGTTCCAGGAAACGGATTCAATAATTGGGTACTACCTTTATTAGATGCTCCTGTTAACTTTTCTTATCCAGCCACAGACATGGATACGGCCCATACTTACATTACCTCTTTTATTGCTCAGCTGAGTAACTTATCTGGTGGTGATGATTTTCCGTTAAATGATACCTTGTTTCACGAGCAACGATTTGATCACTACTTAGCGTATGATAATGGCAGTGCGGAGGCCGGTTATGGCGTAAATGTAACAGACACTACATTTGGAAAAAGAGCTATGATAGCTCAAGAGTTTACAACATTGATTGACGATACGCTCAATGCAATTTCTTTCTACTTTTTACCACAAGGCCTGGATATGGCGGGAGGGAAGTTTAACCTCTGTGTTTGGAGTGACTTATCTCCAACAGGCTTAATATATAAAAAGCCTGCTGTTGATCAGGTATATTATGGAGCTAAAAATGGGTTTTTAACTTACTTATTGGATACAAGCATAGTTGTTTCAGGTACTTTTTACGTTGGGTTTGAGCAGCAAACCCAGCGCTCCTTAAATGTAGGTTATGACTTTAAAAATGATAGGAAGAACAAACTATTTTACTCTATTGATGGAGGTCTATCCTTTTTGAATGCAAGCTCAGCGATACAGCCCGGTTGTGCTATGATTCGACCTTACTTTAGAGTAGATAACAATCAAGTTTCTACTGCGGAAATTTCAAAGCAAGAGATTAACTTTTTAGTTTATCCAAACCCTACTAGGGGTGAGGTAACGGTTCAAATAAACGATTTGGATGGCACAGCGGCTATTGACCTTTCAGTTTTTGATTTACAAGGTAGACGAGTGAGTAAAACGTTGATTAAACAATCTATTACTGCTCTTAATTTAAGAAATTTAGAAAACGGCTTGTATTTTATACGCCTAACAGATCCAAAAGGGTCCGTAGTGACAAAACGAATAATTGTATCCCACTGATGAGAGAAGATGAAGAGATGGTCGAGGGCCAAGAAGAGGAAGAACTTTTTGAGCATTATAAATACATAGCGGATAAGGGACAAGCCGTTCTTCGTATTGATAAGTTTTTAAATGATAGGTTACCGAATACATCAAGGAATAAAATTCAGGATGCGGCTAACGATGGAAATGTAAAAGTGAATGGAGAGGTAGTGAAGCCGAACTATAAAGTAAAGCCACTCGATGAAATTTCAATTGTTTTACCTTACCCTCCTAGAGTAATTGACCTTATTCCACAAGATATTCCATTAGATATTATTTATGAGGATGACACCCTTTTGGTGCTTAATAAACCATCAAACATGGTGGTGCATCCGGGGTTCGGGAACTTTGATGGTACACTGGTAAATGCTTTAATCTATCACTTTAATAATTTGCCTGAGGCCGATGGAAATGAAGGTCGACCAGGTTTGGTGCATCGATTGGATAAAAATACAACAGGTATTATGGTGATTGCAAAAACAGAACGTGCACTCACACATCTAGCCAAACAGTTTGCCGAGAGAACATCAAGTAGGACATATCAAGCATTGGTATGGGGAGACATGAAGTCGGATAGTGGTAGAATTGAGGGAAATATTGGAAGAAGCTTGAAAAATAGAAAGTTGATGGATATTTTTCCTGATGGAGAGTTTGGTAAAACCGCCATTACAAATTATCGCGTTTTAGAGCGGTTTGGGTATGTAACATTGGTAGAATATAAGTTAGAAACTGGTAGGACTCACCAAATACGCGCACACTCTAAATTTATTGGTCATCCACTTTTTAACGACTTTGATTATGGTGGAGATCGAATTTTAAAGGGAACAACTTTTACGAAATACAAGCAGTTTGTTCACAATTGCTTTGATATACTACCACGTCAGGCACTCCACGCAAAAACATTAGGGTTTACTCACCCTGAAACTGGAGAGTTTATGGAGTTTAATTCAGAATTGCCAGATGATATGCAGCAAGTCATTCAGCGATGGAAAAATTATGTGGTAAACCGCTCCTTGAATGAGGAGGAAGTAGATGATAGTGGTCAAGAATTACCTTAGTATAGATTGTGACTTTCGGTAAAGATCTAGTTGTTTTTCAGACCAACTTATAGCCTTACTAAGCGATCTAAAAACTTTGGTAGCATATTTTGGTTTTACTGTATTTACAAAAAAGTTTGCGACTAATCTTAAACCAAGATTCTCAACAATTAAAGCAGAAGAGACAATTACATTTTCAGGAGTAGCGTGATCACTAAGAAGGTTCATAGCTTCTTTGGAAATATCCATTAAACCTTCACTTTTAACCAATACCACCATTTCTTCGTCTGGCTCATACATGGTTTCTTTCAAAGAAATTATTTCCTTAGCTTCTTCTATATTTATTGAAGCCCCATCACGAAAAAGTATCATTGATAAGTTTTTGCCATACTTCAATAATTTAAAGTGCTTCCTTTCGATTTGATTTGAAATGGGGAGTTCATTTGTGCTCATGGTGGGGTCTACACTAAAATTTAAATAGCAGATGTAAAATTACTGAAATTATGAATAGAAGAACATTATTTAGCTTCTAGAAAGTACTTCATTTATGATTTGATCTAACTTTATTACTTGTGGATGTCCTTTTTTTTGACCAAGGTAGGAGATCAAATAGAGGCTTAAAAATATAATTAATAGGAGTGGAGCAAACCAAATTACTAGGCTTTCTTTTTCCATGGAAATATGTGTTAACCCAACAATAAGAGTAACTATGAAACTAAAGCCTATAGTAGCGTAAAAAAATACGAACATGGTCCAAATTGAAGCTTTTGGTCCATATAACCCTCTTACCTCAGTACCTTTTTCAGTTTTTTCTAATGAAATAGTCAATTGTGGTGACCAATAATGCTGTTCACTAGTGGGCAAATAAATGGTGCCAAAGCCATGGGTTACCTTTCCATATCCATTCGTACTTGGTTGGGTTAGATGAGTATTTATCCGTTCTTGAATTTCTTCTACGGAGCTTTTGCTCAAAACTTTAAACCGTGGACGTATTTGTATAGCCGGACTTTCTGACATTTTTCTAAATTAAGAACCCTAAAGTAGTAAAATAATTTTTAGATACTTAAATGGGGTATCCTAAGGGAAGAAAATAGATCATAAGAGCAAAATCTTACGTCTTCTTTACAAACTCGGTTAGAATGACAATGTGTTGCCCGTTTACTTTTCCTTCTATTTGACTGGCATTATCGTGTACTAATGTGATTCCTCTTACTGCTGTTCCTCTTTTTGCAGTAAAGTTGGCACCTTTTACATTTAAATCCTTTATGAGCACCACTGCATCACCGGCTGCTAATAACGCTCCATTACTGTCTTTATGAATGATTTTATCTTCTTCCGCCAAATGATCTCCTGATGCTTTTGCCCAAGCCAGCGTTTCATCATCCATGTACATCATGTCTATTAACTCTACCGGCCATCCTTCGCTTCTTAATCGATTAAGCATACGCCAAGCCACTACCTGAACGGCGGGGTTCGTATTCCACATGCTATCGTTTAAGCAACGCCAATGATTGGCGTCTACTGCTTCAGGATTTTGAATTTGGCTAATGCACGTTTCGCACACCAAAACAGAATTATCGACTGTTTGATTGGTCTGCGGAGGAACTGCATATACCTCTAATCCGTTAGATGTTGCACATAATTCGCAACTAGATTCGCTGCGCATCTTTAAGCTTTCTATTATGCTCATAAAATTTAGAAAAAATGTTTTTTTTATTTACTAGCGGATGACAAATTCCACAGTTTAAACTGATCGTCTTTGCTCACACCATCTTTCAATTCGATGTTGATGCCGTCTGACAAGCCGGTGGTAACATATCGTTTTTCAAATTCTTGTTCGCCTACCAATACCTCTACAAATGCCGAGTCACCATCAAATTGCAACAACGCTTCTGAGATAGCTAAAACGTCATCTCTTCGCTCCAATACGATATCTGCATTAGCGCTGTAACCTGCCCGGATGAATTGGTTTTCTTTTAGTTTAATCGCCGCTTTTATTTCAAATTGTATGGCGCCATCTTCTTCAACTCCTTTTGGAGAAATGTATTCCAATACCGCCTCAAATGATTCGTTTTCAATAGCTCCAATGCGAAGGATAAGATCCATGCCTTCTTTTATTTTTCCTACTTCCGATTCATCTACTTTTCCTTCAAAAACCAAATCGCTCATATCCGCTACAGATGCTACGGTAGTCCCTTCATTCATGGTATTAGCTTCGATTACAGAGTTCCCTTCTTCTACAGGTACATCTAGCACCATACCTGCTATGGTGGAGCGAATCAATCGGTTGGTGGCTGTTTTATTGCTTGATGTTTCTCCTTTTTTGATCAACTCCAAGTTATCTTGGGCTGCTTTTAGTTCTTCTTTTGCTGTTTTATAGGCAATTTCAAATTGTTGAAATTCGGCAGCAGCAATTACGGACTCATCTCTTAATTGCTTGTTTCGATTTAAGTCTAGTTGAGCATTTTCTAAACTAATTTTTGCCTGACGCACCCTGTTTTCTGCATTGTTTAGCGACACCATATTTGGGATAATTTTCACCAAAGCAATTTGGTCTCCTTTGGCTATTCGCTGGCCGGCTTCCACATAAATTTCGTCAATAATACCAGAAACTTGCGGTTTTATATCAATCTCTTTTCGAGGCACAATAGCACCGGTTGCTACGGTCTTTTTTATAATATCCGTAGTCATGGTTCCTGTCGTTTTGTAGACTACAGGCACCTCTTCCGATTTGCTGTATAAAAAGTAGATGGTACCGACAAATAGTCCAAACAATAAAAGGGCAAATACTATTTTAAAAAACTTTTTCATACGTTCTTAATTATTCGTTGTTATTCTGTTCTTAATGCATCAATAGGTTTAATCTTTACGGCTTTACTTGCGGGAATTAACCCGGCAAAAGCACCAGAAACCACTAATATTATGAGTGCCGTAATGGCGACTTGTAAATCTATTTCAGGGTTGGTAAACATACTATCTCCTCCTGCGGGCCCAAGATTAGCGGCAATCAACTCGACTAGAGCAATACCTGATACTAATCCTAAATAGCCTGCTAAGCCTGTTAAAACGATGGACTCGAGGATAATTTGAACGATTATGGTAAATGGGGTAGCACCGATTGCTCTTCGAATACCAATTTCTTTGGTTCGTTCTTTCACTACAATGAGCATAATATTGGTCACACCAATTACACCGGCCATTAATGTGCCAATGCCTACTACCCATATAAGAGTAGAAATTGCACTAAACAGACCATTCATTTGCTCAAATTCTTTTTCGGCATTGAAGGAACCAAAGGCTCTATCATCATTGGGCGCTACTTTATGGCGCTGTTTTAGTACCGTTTTTATTTTTTCTTCTACTATCTCAGCCGATGAGTTGGGTTTAGCTGTCACTGCAATCCAGCCTACAATATTGCTGTAATTAAACGCTTTTTGAAAAGTACTGAAAGGAATGAACAAGGTCTTGGTATCTTTTTCTGCTTGGTTTCCTGATTTTTTGGTCTTCCAAACGCCCACGACTTTGAAGTAAACGCCATTGATTTTTACGTTTTTATTGATAGGATCTTCTTGCCCAAACAGCACATCTCGCACGTTGGTACCGATAACTACTACTTTGCGTTTGTCAGTGATGTCATAATGGTTGATGAAACGTCCTGAAAGCATATCCATAGGAGAGATGTGCTGAATTTCAGGATAGTCGCCCATTACGCTAAAGTTACCGGATTTGGTTTTAAAGGAAACATTATTCCCACCACTATAGCCTCTTAGTTGGTTTCTAGGAGCTAGGTATTCCAGCTCAGGAACATCTGCACGAATGGCCTCCATGTCCTCATTTCTCATGTTAAACCTTCGTCCTTTGGGCAATCCTGCGTAAGGAATGGACGTTCGTTGTGTCCAAATAAAAGCACTATTGGTTACGGTGCCCCCAAAACCGCTCGTTACACCATTTTCGAGTCCTTTTCCTGAACCAAGCATAACCACCAACATCAAGATACCCCAAAATACCCCAAATGCTGTAAATAAAGTTCGAACCGGATTTTTCCGTAATGAACTATAAATTTCTTGCCAACTATCGCTATCAAACATAATTATTCATCTCTAAGTGCAACAATAGGTTTAATAGCAGCTGCTCGGGTGGCAGGAATAAGACCTGCAATGGTTCCTGCAACTATTAAAATAACGGTGGCAGTAACAGCCACATTGAAATTTACCTCAGGGGAATTAAAAAACTGGGTGTCTTCAGGAATAAAACTACTTACCAACTCAATCAATCCAACTCCTAAAACCAAACCAATATAGCCAGAAACTGCGGTGATTAATACGGATTCCATAATTATTAATTTTATGATGGACCCTGGTGTAGCTCCCAATGCCTTTCTTATGCCAATTTCTTTTGTTCGTTCCTTTACTACAATCATCATGATATTACTAATACCAACAATACCGGCTACAATGGTCATGATGCCTATTACCCAAATAAACAGGTTGATGTTATCGAATAAGTTATTAAACTTCAAAAACTCTTCTACATTGTTCCAGAACCGAATAGCTCGTTCATCATCAGGATTAAATGTATGTGTCTTTGCCATTTTCTTTCTGACCTCCTCTTCAATCACTTTACTTTCTTCGATACCTGCATCTCCAACGGTAAACATCATCTGATTAATTCGGTCTTGACCATTAAACACCATCTGAGCGGTAGAAATGGGCAGGTATAAAATTTCTTGCTCATTTTCTCCACCTTCATCTTCAAATACTCCTATTACTTTAAAAGGTACGCCATTAACTTCAATGTACTTCCCCATTGGGTCTTCCATTTTAAAAAGCGTTTTCTTAACTAGTGATCCTATGGAGGCAACTTTCCTTTTTTCAAGTATATCGATGTCGTTTATAAATCGCCCTTTTATGGTCTTTGTTTTTTCAATATACTGATGATCTGGGTGTACTGTTCGAATACCAAAGTCACCACTTTCCTTTTTATAGGTTACATTGGAGCCGGGTACATAAAATCGGCCACTGGCTTTTTCTACACCGTTGATGTCATTTTTAATCACTGCAAAATCAGCATTGTCAAACCGAATGTATCGTCCTGGTTTTAGTCCTTTATAGGGTTCGCTTGTTTGACCTCCAAATACCCAAATGCTGTTAGTAGCCGCATCTCTAAATTCTAACTTAACACCATTTGATAATCCTGAGCCAGCACCCAGTAAGATGATTAACATGAAAATACCCCAAGCCACGCTAAAGCCAGTCAAAAACGTGCGAAGCTTGTTTTTGCTGATGGTGTGAAGTATTTCTTGCCAATTATCTCTGTCAAACATCGGTTGTTAGTTTAGACGATTCGTCCATCTTTTAATCGAATCAATCGATCTGTTTTTTCTGCAATATCATTTTCGTGGGTAACAATGATTACGGTAATACCTTCTTTATTAATTACTCTTAAGAGATCCATTACTTCATGGGAAGTTTTGGAATCTAATGCACCTGTTGGCTCATCGGCCAATAATACTTTCGGGTTTGAGATCAATGCTCTTGCAATTGCTACTCGTTGTTTCTGACCGCCAGAAAGCTCATTTGGCATATGATGTGCCCATTCTTTAAGGCCCACTTTATCCAAATATTCCAAGGCGAGCTCATTGCGCTCTTTGCGCTTTACTTTTTTGTAGTAGAGTGGAAGTGCCACATTTTCCATGGCATTCTTAAATGAAATTAAGTTAAAAGATTGGAAAACAAAGCCTAAAAATTTATTTCGATACTGCGCTGCTTTTGTTTCACTTAGGTCTTTAATTAATGTACCATCTAATGTATAACTGCCGTCATCATAATTATCGAGCATGCCTAAGATATTCAGCAGGGTAGACTTACCTGAGCCTGAAGAGCCCATAATGGAAATCATTTCTCCTTCTTTTATTTCAATATCTATTCCCTTGAGAACGTGCATATTGTTCTTACCCATTTGGTAAGACTTGTGAATATTAG
>CBFHZL010000017.1:0-29121 GCA_965660325.1 uncultured Acidiluteibacter sp. | reverse complement strand
AACACTGAAATTTGTCCAACAGCGGGATACCCAGTAGTATATGGAGAAAAAATAATTGATCCAGCCCTACCCACTATTTTGGTTTATGGCCATTACGATGTGCAACCAGCTGATCCAATTGAGTTATGGGACTCTCCACCCTTTGAACCAGTAATTAAAGATGAGAAAATCTATGCTCGAGGTGCTGCAGATGATAAAGGTCAAATGTACATGCACGTAAAGGCACTTGAGTTGATGGTAAAAACCGACCAACTACCTTGTAACGTTAAGTTTATAATAGAAGGAGAGGAAGAGGTTGGCTCTGTAAACCTAGGTACATTTATTCGTGAAAATAAAGAGCGTTTAAAAGCAGACATCATTCTTATTTCTGACACGTCAATGCTTTCTATGGAGCACCCTTCTATCACTACAGGTCTTAAGGGATTGTCTTATTTAGAAGTAGAAGTAACAGGACCAAACAGAGACTTGCACTCAGGCGTTTACGGCGGAGCAGTAGCAAACCCAATCAATATTTTAAGCAAAATGATTGCTTCTCTTACTGATGAAAACAATCACATTACCATTCCTGGGTTTTATGATAATGTAGCAGAAGTAAGTGCTGATGAGCGTGCAGAAATGGCCAAAACCCCTTTTGACATTGAGGAGTATAAAGACCATTTAAAAATCGATGATGTGCATGGAGAAGAAGGATTCAGCACCATTGAGCGCACTTCTATACGTCCAACACTTGATGTGAATGGAATTTGGGGCGGATATATTGGAGAAGGTGCCAAAACGGTATTGCCTTCAAAAGCCAATGCTAAAATTTCCATGCGACTAGTCCCTAATCAGTCGAGTGAAGAAATTACTCAACTATTCAAAAACCATTTTGAATCAATTGCACCTGATAGCGTAAAAGTAGTGGTAAAGCCACACCATGGAGGCGAGCCATATGTTACACCAATAGATATACCTGCTTATCAGGCGGCTGCACAAGCCATAGAAACCACTTTTGGAAAGCCCTCAATTCCAGTGAGAGCCGGAGGAAGCATTCCTATTGTAGCTCTTTTTGAAAAGGAGCTCGGACTTAAATCTATTTTATTGGGATTTGGTCTGAATTCAGATGCTATCCACTCACCAAATGAGCATTATGGAATTTTTAACTTTTTAAAAGGAATTGAAACCATTCCTTATTTCTATGAAAATTTCTCCAAACTAAAAGCTGAATAAGTTGAAAAACAACCGTCCATTTGTACTCATGATGATCATCATCATGAGTACTTTTTTTACTTCTTGCATCACATTCGAAGAAGTAAAATTAAAGCAGATTAATGACTTGAAGGTCGAAAAAATTGGCTTTGGAGCCTTAGATCTTAGCGTAAATGCTGAGATATTTAATCCAAACACGTTCGACATTACCATAAAAGAAGCAGCCTTTGATATTCAATTTCAAGAAATTGATTTGGGTACAACCAATCTGAGAAAAGGGTTCAAAATCAATAGCAAAAGCACCGATAATCATCGGATCTTTTTTACCTTAGATATGAGTAAAATCAATCCTACTAACTTGCCTAAGCTCATGAAATTGGTGAGTAGTGGTGGCAATGAAGTAGATGTAAAAGTAAGTGGTGAGTTGAAAGGTAAGGCTTTACTCATTACCAAAACCTTCCCGGTAGAAATTGAAGAAAAGCTGCCATTTATTCAAATCAACGGAAAAGATTAACACTTCCTTTGAAGACATGGTCTTTACCTGTAAAATCGGTTACTTCTGCGATAAAGAAATACGTTCCTGAATCGGATTTATAACCATCCACCCTGCCGTCCCATCCGATGGCAGGCGTTACAGATGAAAACTTCGTCATCCCCCAGCGATCAAGTATGGTAATTTTATAATCTGTGACTCCACAAAGCGAAGGTCTTAATATATCATTAATACCGTCGCCATTTGGCGTGAATACATTGGGCATTATAAATTCAAATGCATCTGTTATTTCAATGGTTTTAATGGCAGTATCACTGCAAAAGAATTGATTTTCGACGACTTGCATCACATCAAACGTACCAACGTCTCGATACTCATGATACACTAAACTATCTGCTGAAACCCTTCCATCGCCTAAGAATAGTAAACGATCAACCCAAGACGAAGAGGTATCAGTAAAAGTGATAAATGGTGTTTTAATGGATGCAGTGCTATCTGAAAAGAAAAAACCACTACTAGGTCGTGGATAAACCTGCACAGCAGAATCTACCACTTTAAATAAGGTGTCGATACACTTTTCATCCGTTTGGATCTGTAAGAACACATTGTACAATCCTGCTGTATCATAACTTACAATAGGATTTTGGGCGGTAGAACTGTCACCATTGCCAAAAAACCATAAGTAGGATAAGGGCGAAGCAGCGGTAGACAAATCGGTGAACCGAACCTGCTCAGGAAAACAAACAGTGTCGTCGGAAATAGCGAAATCAATTGTTGGGTTTTCAACAACTTCTGCAAACTGAAGTAAGGTATCTGAGCAACCATTTTGATCAACAACTAATTGAACAGGAAAACGACCAGTCGTATCGTACGAAACAGTAACTGACTGATTAGTGCTCTGAGTGATGGAAGCACGGTTTCCGAAAAGCCACTCAAATGTGTTGGTAGAAGAAATACTTCCTGTAGCCACATAATTGAACTCATTCCCATTAAAGCATTGTGGCTCCCCTGTAATAAAGAACGCTTCCGTTTGTTGTGCAACTGTAATTGAATCTAGCGACACCTTGAGAGAAGTATCAACACAGCGATCTTTTTGATCCACCTGCAAAGAAACAGCATACGTACCCACCTGACTGTAGATCTTAACAGGGTTTCGCAAAGTAGATGTAGTACCATCGCCAAAGTCCCAGAAATAGCCAATACTGTTAGCATCAGTAAAAGAGGAATCAGCAAACTGTACTTCTACAGGAATGCAATTATCAATCACCTGAAAACCAAAATTAGCGATTGGATTCCCTCCGATTTCCATAATTTTTGTAATGGTATCCGCACATTGTCCTTGCTTTACTGCAAGCTGTATAGGAAAGGAGCCAGCATCCAAAAAACTGATATTACTAACCGTTCGCGTAGATGCCGATTGGATGGAAGCTGTAGGGCCAAAATTCCAATCAAAGGTTGCAAACGACTCAAACACTCCTGTTGCCTCCACCGCCAACTGGTTAGTATCCAAACACTGTAATGCAGGAAGTGAAAAATCAGCATCCAATTCTCCAAAGACCTTAAAAGTGACTACAGATGTATCGTCACAGGAACCTCCCGGACCGGCGATTAACGTAATATTATATACCCCTGTATCAGGATATACAAAGGTTGGAGAAGCCTGACTTGAAGTATCAGAAAGCGAGCCTAAGACCCCAAAATCCCAAAAAAATTGATTGGTACCGCTACTTTGATTGATAAAAGTAACGCTTAATCCGTCACAAGAAGTAATTTGGTCTTGTGCTGAAGAAATGATCAAGGGATCACAAGAAGCAGTATTGATAGTAAAGTCTCTCTTTACCGTGCTAATAGGCAAGCCATTTCTGTATTCTGTTACGCATACACCAACAACAAATGTACCCACTTGGGTAGGAGTGCCTGTGATAATTCCTGTAACTGGATCTATTGCCAGCCCAGGATTAGCTTGTATTGGATTCACGTCAGAGAATCCTTGAGCATAGCTTACAATACTATATGGCGGTGGCAGTGCTACTGCTCCTGGGTTACCATTCGATGGTACTTGAAAAGGCGCACAAAAAGCGTACGCTAAAGAATCACCATCAGGGTCAATTGCTGAATGATCAAACACAAAATCTCTGTTGGCACAAATACCTACCGGTGGAAAATCTTTAATTACCGGAGAAGAATTGCAAGCGATTGAATTTGGTGGAATAGCGGTAGTAATAATAATACCTTGATCAGCAGGCAAAAACAAATTGTCAATAATTGGTGATCGACAGCAACGGGCATAACTAATAGTATACCCAACATTGGAGTTTCTGAGAATTAAAGTATCTACATATACGCCTTCTTCTACACAAACATCGGGAATAGAAACCAAACAAGGATCAGTGATTGTAATGGGAATAGTATCTCTACTGCCTAAAAAAACAGGCTCTTGGCGCAATACAAAAGAGTTATTTTCATAAATGGCTAAAGCCAATGGATTATCAAAGTCAGCCCTATTTTGACCAACAGGATTCTCGCAATCGCGATACACTTTAATGGTAATTTCATATTGTGTAGAGTCTGCACCAACTGCACCAAGACAGGTGTAGTAGATTTCTCCTCCAATAATATGCCCTGCTTGCACCTGAGTGAGTAAGGCAAAGGAAAACCAACATAAGAAGAGGATTCGACGCATGATCAATACTTTTTATAAGTGTTAAAGATAAATAAATATGCTGAGTGATAAGCAGAAGGACAAAATGGATATTTATCTTTGACTATCTCATTATCCAAATAAAAGAAACCATGAATAAGTCGCCAATGTTTACAAATGAATTGATTCATGAAAGTAGCCCCTACCTATTACAGCATGCGCACAATCCTGTAAATTGGAAACCTTGGAACTCAGATACACTTGCTCTTGCAGTCAAAGAAAACAAACCCATAATTATAAGTGTCGGGTATTCGGCCTGCCACTGGTGTCACGTAATGGAGCATGAATCATTTGAAGATGAATCGGTAGCGAAAATTATGAATGAACACTTTATTTGCATAAAAGTGGATCGTGAGGAGCGTCCTGATATCGATCAGGTATACATGAGTGCGGTGCAGTTAATGACTGGCCAAGGTGGGTGGCCTCTGAACTGCATGGCATTGCCTGATGGCAGACCTTTCTACGGTGGCACCTATTTCAAAAAAGAACAGTGGAAAAACGTATTACTACAATTGGTCGCCTTGTATAAAGATGATTATGAAAAAGTGGAGGAGTATGCAGAACGCTTAACAGATGGTGTAAATAAGTCAGAATTAATTGAAAAGCATGAAGCAACAAATTCATATACTGTCGATCAATTAAAACAGACCATTGAAAATTGGACCAGCAGTTTTGATCGGGTAAATGGCGGCCCGAACAGGGCCCCAAAGTTCATGATGCCCAACACGATAGAATTTTTGCAGTACGCTAATTATTTTAGACCGAATCCTGTAATTAGTAGTCATATTGAATTGACCTTAGAAAAAATGGCTTTCGGCGGAATTTATGACCAAGTTGGAGGCGGTTTCGCACGTTATTCGGTAGATCAAATATGGAAGATTCCACACTTTGAAAAAATGCTCTACGATAATGCACAACTGATCAGTTTATACAGCAAGGCATATCAGTTAACTAAGAATGAACTTTATAAACGAATAGCTACCGATACCATTACATTTGTAGAGCGAGAATTGCAGCATAAAGATGGATTCTTCTATTCCGCATTAGACGCCGACAGTGAAGGAGTTGAGGGTAAGTTTTACGTTTGGACAAAATCCGAACTAGAAGCACTGTTCTCAAAAGCAGATTATGAATTTTTGACGCTTTATTATCACATTGATAGTCATGGCTATTGGGAAGACGGGAATTATATCTTGATGCGCCATCAGTCTGAAAGAGAAATTGCCAAAACACTTAACTGTTCCATTAAAGAGGTGCAAAAACGAGCGCAACAATGCAACCAAAAATTGCTCGAAAATAGGACAGAACGAATACGACCAGGACTAGATGACAAGATGCTAACCTCATGGAATGCTTTAATGATAACTGCCCTTGTTGATGCATATGATGCCTTTGGAGAACAAAGATACCTCAACAGTGCCGTAGAAGCGGGAGAGTTTATTATGGAGAATCAGTTGGTTAAAAATGAACAATTACTGCATGCTTATAAAAATAACCGATCTTCGATTGAGGGCTTTCTCGAAGATTATGCTTGCGTTTCAGGTGCATTTATTCGCCTATTTGAAGCCACCGGTAGCGATAAATGGCTCACTACGAGTCATCGTCTAATTGCGTACACTCTTGCTCACTTTTATGATGAACAGTCAGGTATGTTTTATTTTACAGACGATACTACAGAGACGTTAATTGCACGAAAAATGGAAATCATGGATAATGTCATTCCTTCGAGTAATTCTATCCTCGCAAATGTGCTATTCAAGCTTGGTAAATTAACAACGAATGAGCGATACGTAGAAACAGCATCTCAAATGCTATCCAATGTGACCAACCAACTGGTCGATTATGGCAGCTCTTTTTCAAATTGGGGAATTTTACTGATCCATCAATTAGTGAATTACTATGAAGTGGCCATTGTTGGAGGAAATCATAATTCTATTAAGCAAGCCATCTCGAAAGTGTACCTTCCAAATGTAGTAAAAGCTTCCAGCCACGACGATAAAAATGAGTTGCCTATGCTAAAAAACAGAAAACAAGAAGAAAAAACAGCCATCTATGTTTGTACGAATAATACCTGTAACCAGCCAACAGACTCTGCTGAAGAAGCTATTGAACAACTACAACGCATTAAATGACTAAAAAGGCTTTTCTAATTTTCTTCACCTTCACTTCTTTAGGTTGCATGGCTCAGCTGGTATCAGCAGTAGAGGCTCCTTTTGCAAGTGTGACTGATTTTAATACTGCCTATATTCAGCAGCATAAAATCAAAGAAATTAGGCTTTCTTATTCAAGCAAAAAAGATGGAGCCATCATTGTTAATCGTGCGGTAGAAAAGCAGTTTTTATTTGATAAAAATGGCACACCGACACAAGAAATTTATATCGAACAACACAGAAATAATTCCGATAGCCTCATTAGTAAATTTCAATTCAATAAAGATGGGCAAGTTATTGAGCAAGTTGATTGGTATAAAAGCCAGAAAATAAGAACCCAAACAACTTTCAACAACCAAGGTCGAGCAGCTCTTGAAATAACGATAGAACAAACTCCAGAGGGATTTGATACCATCTCAAAAAAACAATTCAAAGAAACATACACATCACCTTTATTTGCAAAACAATTTCAACTGAACACATCTGGACGGCCATTCTTAGAAAAGCGATTCTATTATGATCGTTGGGGGAGACTAATTAACTTGGAAGAAGACTTAATCATAACTAATAAAAATAGAAAAAAACAGTGGGTATACCAGGGTGAGCAACTTAAAGAAATCGTTTTTAGTGATCGAATAAATAGCACGATCAACGGAAGATATGTATTTGATTATTCAGGCAATTACCCCACCTACATTCATGCCTACCAAAATGAAGAGTTGATTAAAAAAACGGCATTTGTGTATGCGGTAAAAGATCCTACCTTGCTGGAAGCGTTAGTTGTTCGCTACCCACAGAAAGAGACGATTGAAATTATAGCGATTGACTACTTTTACTACTGATTTAATTGCAATACAATTTCTGTGTATTTATAATCCTTCAACGCTTCTAGGTCTTCGGCTACCTTCTTATTCCATTCGATTTGTTTCTTAATGTATAAAGAATAGTTAGAATCACTATCATATTGCTCTTGCATCAACTTATAATCTTCTGACCAAAACTGCTCAAGAATTGAGTTAATCACTACATTAACACTTTCAATTGTCATGGATGCCTCAGTAATCGCCTTGACAATTTTCCTACGATTTAGCTCTGCAATATCGAAATGCAACTGCTCGTGCTGAAGCAGCAAATTATTTTTATGTTTTGGCACTACCCATGATTTAGATTTGACAAAACAAGCATTGATTTGAATTACTGTTTTTCCGTCTGAGTAAGATTCAACACTATAAGGCAAAGCCAAACTTGATAAAGCAGCAGCACTTTTAGTCTGTGGAGGTTCAGCAATAAAATCGATCCATTCAAGCGTGTAATTCTTACTCCAATAAATTCTATCTTGAGGGTCTTCTGAAGAAGATTGTGAATGCAGTAGTCCTGCCCATAGAATAAAAGGCAACGCGAGGATTAATTTCATGGTCATTAGGTTTTCGAAACCAAATATAATGATTCCTGATTTAATCCAATTATAACAATTAAGCCATTAAAGTAACTTTTTAGGAGTAGTGGCAACAAAGTCTTTTAAATAGTATGGCTCAAAATAGGCCACATCTTCAAATTCATCTGCTTTATACTTTTGAAAAGCAACCTTCCCCAAAGTATTCGCCGATGGATAAACATCACCTAAATAAGTAAAGTTTGACCATTGACCTAATGCCTTTTGACACTTTTCAGCGCCATCACCAAAATAATAAATGTTAGGCTTTGATAGATCTGAGAAGGTATCTTCTGAAACAATTTCAGCTACAGTTGGTCTAATCAACTCACCAATAGCATTGTATCCTGCGCAAAAAACTTCCATTCTCCGAGCATCAATCATTGGCAAATAGACACCTTCCTTGTCTTGCTTTTTTTCAACAGCTAACAAACTCATTGCTTGCAGCGTTTCAACAGCTATTAAAGGAATATTTAATCCATAGCATAAACCTTTTGCTGAAGATACACCAATTCGAAGACCTGTATATGAACCAGGCCCTTTGCTCACTGCAACAGCATCCAAGTCATCAAAACTTACCGAAGACTCTCGCAATACTTCTTGGATAAAAACTGTTAGGTTTTCAGAGTGAGAATAGTCAGCATTAACCTCTTTGATATGCATCAATTCTCCATCGCGGTGCAATGCCACCGAACAGACCTTTGTGGCTGTTTCTAATGATAAAATAATTGCCATGGTATTATTCCTCTCGCTCAAATAGCATTTCTTTCTTTACCTTATTTACTGCTCTGCCATCTTTCAACAGTTTAGACACCGCTGTGTATGGACCAGTTATGACCTCCACCTCTTGATCTAAGCCAGTTTCTATTTGAATGTATTTAGTATCTTGAATTCCTGTAGTGACTTCTTTCAACACCGCCTTGCCTTCCGAGAGTAAAAACACGCATTCGATTAGGCGCTCTTCATCTGTCTCTTCAATGGACTCAGAAGTATCTGCTCGTGTAGTAACTGCCTGAATAGGGAGTGACAATACATTTTCTAAACGCTTGGTTTGAATATCAACATTAGCAGACATTCCTGGTCTAAATGGCGAATTTGCTGAATCTACTTGATCCATCAGGTCTGTATAACTTTGCTGAAGAATTCGAATTTTTACATCAAAATTGGTTACTTGATCAATACTTGCCCCAGTAGTATTTGCTGAATTTGCAATTTCAGTAACTACACCTTTAAACTTTCGCTCTAGATATGCATCCACCTCAATTAAAACGGTGTCATGTTTGCTTACTCTTACGATGTCATTTTCATTTACATCCACATCCACCTCCATAGTGGTAAGATCTGCTACTGTTAAAATTTCAGTTCCGGCCATTTGGGCTGTACCCACTACACGCTCTCCTTTTTCTTTACTTAAGTTTATGATGGTGCCATTCATGGGAGCATATATAGAAGTTCTCCCTAAATTCTCCTTCGCTTCTTTTAAACTCGCTTCAGCACTTTTAATATTGTAAAGCGCCGCTTGAACACTTTGCTTTGCTGCTGAAACTTCAGCCTTAGCCACCTCAAAAGAAGAGGTTGCATTATCAAATTCAGCATCAGAAATCACTTGGTCTTTATACAACTTTTCATTTCGGTCGAAGCTTGCTTGAGCATTTACAAACTGCGCTTTGCTTTGCGCTAGTCTCGCTTGAGAGCTTGCATAATTTGCTTTCGCTGTGTTAACAGCAGCCTCAGCCCTTCCTAGTGCAGACTCTACAAGGTCTGGATTAATTTTTAGCAATAGATCACCTTGTTTTACAAAATCACCTTCTTTAACCGCCATTTCTATAATCTCTCCTGATACGTCAGAACTGATAATAACTTCTACTTCTGGTTGAATTTTACCACTTGCACTAACCGTTTCGATTACAGTTCTTAACTCAGGCTTTTCAGCTGTAACCTTTATTGTATGACTTGAGCCGCCTTTTGTGACAATAGCAGCAACCAAAAGTAATACTACCACACTTACTAATATCCAAACTATCTTTTTTGACTTCATGGTTTTTTACTTTAATGAAAGTGCTTTCCCTTGATAAAACTCTAAAACCTTTGTTTTAAAAATAAATTCATATTTCGCTTGTAACAAACTAGATTCTGCTTGAATCAAGCGATTTTTCTCATTGCTAAAGTCAAATGAATTCAATAACCCCACATCAAATCGCTGTTGGGTGTATTTAAACGATTCATTTAATGCCTTTACAGAAGCTTTTGCTGATTCATAACGCTTAAGAGCTGCTGCTGCATCTAGGTAAGCTGACTCTATCTGTTGACGTAACTGTTGCTTGGTCTCTAGTAGAGTGTTTTCTGCTTGATCAAGCTGTATTTTTGAACGCGACACGTTTGTTCTAGAACTCAAGCCATTGAAGATAGGGATACTTAGATTCATCCCTACTGATCGGTTAATATTATCATCCAATTGATCGCCAAATGCTTTATCTTGAAGAATAGGAGAAGATACAGGCGAAACAATAATATCCCCTGTATTTTGCACAAAACCGCCGGTTGGCAAAGTTTCAGGATCTTCAAATCCAATTACTTCTTGAGATGCTCCTGAATAACCGGTACCAAATGAACCCGTTACAGTCAATCGAGGTGAGTATCCTCCTCGGGCTCGTTTTAACTCTTGCTCAGCCTGTACTAACCGCAGTTCTGACCCTTTAACCTCGGGCATAATCTGCAAGGAGTTTTCATAAATCGCTCCGGGGGTAGTTGCAACTTGCTGTTCTTCAATATCACCTAGTTCAGGCTCTACCACAGCAAACTCTTCTGAAGCACTTAACTGCAGCAATTGCTTTAAGTTTAATATGGATAGATTTAGCTGATTTTCTGCGTTAACTTTATTTAAATCCTCTTGAGCTAACTGAGCTTCAATATCAAACTGAGCACCTTGTGGCTGACTTCCTGCGTTTACCAACTTAGTAATTCTATCCAACTGAACTTGCGTTACAGACAATTGACTTTCTGCATTTCTAAGCAACTCAATATTAAATAGTATTTGCAGGTAAGAATTAGCGACATTCAAAGAAATATCGTTTTTCATTTTTTCTAAATCTGCAACTGAAGCTTCAAAACCCGCTCTGTTCGATCGAATAGAGTTCATGGTTTGAAAACCATTAAACACATTTAAACTAGCGCTTATCCCAAAACTATTTGAACGTACTGTTTGTGTTGCAAATTGATTGGTGAATGGGTCAATTGTTTGACCAAAGTTGTAGGTATTACTCGCATTCGCATTTACTGAAGGCAAAACATTGTACTTAGATTGCTTTAAATTTTCTGCAGACAACTCTAGATTCAGAGCGGATCGTTTAACCGATAGGTTCTTTTCGATCGCATAATTAATGCACTCTTCTAAGCTCCACTGTTTTTGCCCATTACTATCCATAGCCAACAGTGCGAAAGCAACTGAAAACAGGGTATAAATGAAGTTGTTTTTTTGTTTCATTGTAAGAAGGTTAACGTATTATAACTATAAAAGTAAACCTAAATGGCGGTTTTAAAACGATACTTTTATAATCGGCAAAACGATAAAGTAAGTGGTAATCTGAGCAGTTAAACGAAAGTTAACGGAATCTTCTTTCGACCAACAGAACAAGCGAATGAACCAATTCATGGTTTAAATCCCACTGATGTGAAATGGCTAACTCTTGCTCTAAAAATTGCTTAGCAGCTTCAAAACTACTCATGTTATTTAAGTCTTTCAACGCCTCTCTAAACAAGTCCATATTCCCACCAAACAACTCATTGGAATAAAGATAACGTTCATTTAAGCCTACTGCTGTAGTTAAGTCGGCAATTGGTTGTTTTTGCAATTGATCAACAACACTTCCATCCTCCTTTCCTGATAGTTTGGTATTTAAATCTTGAAAATCGACATCATAAGCTTTTATAGAAGTCACTTCCGGAGCAGTGTGCTGTTGAGGTTTTTCTTCCTCCGCAGTTTGTTGTTTGGTTTCTTCATTTTCCTTTGCCTCACTTATCGCTTCTTCGTTTATCTCTTCTTCGATTGGCACAGGATCAACAGCAGGAGTTTCCGGTGTTATTGTAGTTGATTCTTCAATTGGATCAACTGCAAAATTATCTGCAGAAACTGACAAATCAGGCCTTTCCAACAACTCCTCCACTACAGAAAGCTCCTCAGAAGAAATCTCATACTTCAAGATAATGGCTTCTTCATACAACTTGGAAATCTTAGTAATGAGCACACTCAGTTCTAAAGCAGGAAGTGTATGACTTACTGTGAGCCGATCTGAATGCTCTTTAATATTATCAACGAGAGCAGTTAATTCCTTTCGTTTCGCTTGAATATCCATAGTTGTTTTTAATTATAAAGAAATAAAAGTTTAATGATACTTTTGCAAAAGTAATCAATAGGTAGTATCTCATATAATTTGACTGCATGTTTCTCGAAAACACCATCAACCCGAAGAAAAGAAAAGGCTGGATAGAAGTCATTTGTGGCTCTATGTTTTCAGGAAAGACCGAAGAATTGATTAGACGTTTAAAGCGGGCCAAAATTGCCAAGCAACGCGTTGAAATATTTAAACCTGAGGTCGATATACGATATGATGAAATGGCAGTAGTTTCTCACGATTCTAACCAAATACACTCCACTCCTGTTCCTTCATCATCCAACATCCCTTTATTGGTAAACGATGAAGACGTTGTAGGTATCGATGAGGCTCAATTTTTCGATATGGAGTTAGTTGCGGTGTGTAATCAATTAGCGAACCAAGGTATCCGCGTAATTGTTGCAGGGTTAGACATGGATTACAAAGGGGTTCCGTTTGGTCCCATCCCTGCATTATTAGCAACTGCCGAGTATGTTACTAAAGTACATGCGATATGCGTAAATTGTGGCAACCTCGCCAACCACTCACACCGAATAGCTGACAACGACAAACTAGTGATGCTTGGAGAAACGGACAGTTATGAACCGCTCTGCAGAGATTGTTTTGTAGAGGCAACGACTAAAAAAACCAAATAGAGCAATTAAACTATATGATAGGCAAACGTTATAACTCCTCCGAAATTTGCACCATGTGCCAAGGGGAACATGTTGGAACGGTGCAAACAGTCAACCATATACTTTACGATAGTCGGGCACAACAGAATTATACCGACTCAATGTTTGTCGCCCTGTTAGGTGAGCGGCACAATGGGCATCATTTTATTAAAGAAGCTTACGGGAAAGGCATTAGAACATTTTTAGTATCTGACCCCAACTTCATTGATAGTAAAATGAAGGATACTGCATTTATTTTAGTCGAAAATACGCTAACTGCCCTACACCAAGTTGCACAAACACATCGAGAAAAATACCAGCTTCCTGTTATCGCAATTACAGGAAGTAATGGCAAAACCATTACAAAAGAATGGCTTTTCCAAATTCTTAAGGAATACAAGAATACCTGTCGAAGTCCGAAAAGCTACAATTCTCAAATTGGAGTTCCATTTTCCGTATGGAACCTCAACGAAACCCATGAATTAGGAATTTTTGAGGCTGGTATTTCCCAACCGAATGAAATGTATACACTAGAGCGTATCATCCAACCGTCTATTGGAATACTTACCAATATTGGAGTTGCTCACGCACAAAACTTCGAGAATCAGCAGGCCATTATTGCAGAGAAAGCACACCTTTTTTACCACTGCAAAACCTTATTATACTGCAAGGATCATATTCCCATACACGAATATATCGAAAGTAACGACACACTAAAAAAAGTAACGAGAATAACATGGTCTGTAAGTGAGAAGGCTGATTTAGCGATCAAATCAATCAAAAAAGAAAGTAAACAGACCATTATCAATGGAACCTATAAAGACAAAAAGGTAAGCATTACAATTCCATTCAAGGATGATGCTTCCATTGAAAACGCCATTCATACCTGGCTTGCATGTTTAGTTCTAGAAGTACCTAATAACATTATTACAAAAGGCATGTTAGAGCTTAATGCTATTGCCATGCGACTTGAGTTGATCAAAGGAGTCAATAATTGCACCTTGATTAATGATACGTACAATTCAGATATCACTTCGCTAAAAATTGCGATTACCTATCTAAAACAGCAACAGCAGCACCCTAAACACACGCTGATTCTGTCAGACATTTTGCAAAATAGTAGTCGCTTAGATACGCTTTATAGCGATGTAGCCGACCTCGTAGAACGAAATCGATTGGACAGAATCATTGTTATCGGTGCCGATATTTCATCTCAAATCGAACGTTTTTCTATTCCGATTGAATCATTCTTAACTACCGAAGCGTTTCTAGGCAGTATCCATGGGAAGTCATTTAACAATGAAGCCATTTTAATAAAAGGAGCACGACGATTTGAATTTGAACGCATTACTGAACGATTACAAGAAAAAGCACATAACACCACACTTGAAATTAATCTCAATCACCTAATCAGCAATTTCAACTATTACAAGTCTATTTTAAATCAAGACACCAAGGTAATGGTGATGGTGAAGGCATTTTCTTACGGAAGCGGCACACATGAGATTGCGAATATTCTTGAATACTACAAAGCTGATTATTTAGCAGTTGCATACACTGATGAAGGTATTGCATTGAGAAGACAAGGAATTAAACTGCCGATTATGGTGTTGAATCCTGAGCCTTCTAGTTTTGAAAGCCTATTGCGTTATGATTTAGAAGCCGAAATATTTAGCCTACGCTTACTAGAGCAGTTTGTAAATGAATTCAAGAGTTTCATCAGCATTAACGAACCAAAACCATGTAGAATTCACCTAAAAATGGACACTGGCATGCGAAGACTAGGCTTCGAGCAGGCTGACTTAGCGGCTGTAGTAGCACTCTTGAAAAAGCATCCGTTAATTGAGGTAGCAAGTATTTTTTCTCATTTAGCCGCAAGCGATGATGATGGAAAAGACGAATTTACCGCTCTTCAGTTTAGCCGGTTTGCAGCCATGGACGAATATCTAAAAGCACATATAGAAAAACCCTATATGCGCCACATTTTAAATTCTAGTGGAATTCTTCGTTTTCCGGATCAACAGTTTGAAATGGTGCGACTAGGGATTGGTCTTTATGGGATTAGCAACACAGAAGAGCACAAAAATCACCTGCAGCCAGTACATCGATTAGTAGCGCATATTTCGCAAATAAAAAAGGTAAAAAAGGGAGAAACCATTGGCTACGGAAGAAGAGGAATAATGCCTGAAGATGGCCAAACAGCCACTATTTCAATTGGCTACGCTGACGGTGTCAGCAGAAAGTTAGGCAGTGGCAAATGGGAAGTTGTCATCAACGGACAAAAAGCTCCCACCATCGGATCGATTTGCATGGACATGCTGATGGTAAACATTACTCATATCAATGCAGAAGAAGGAGATGAAGTCATTATTTTCGGTCCTGATAATACCCTGTACGAATTATCCGCTGCTCAAGATACGATTCCATACGAAGTGCTGACTGCTGTTGGCAAGCGCGTAAAAAGAGCCTTTTACCTAGGATAGTCAATCTGCTAATCGTTTTTTTAGCGCCGCTATTCGTTCTGTTAATGCTGAATAATCTTGCTTTAACTTAATCCCACTGTACTGATTACATTTTTCTAAAGCAGTCGTTAAATCAAAGTCAGCTTGTGTCATAGTGAAGAACTTTCCCTCTTTCTCAAGTTTATTGGCTAAATATTCCTGCTCTGTTTGTCCCGGCGTAGGCACTAGTACAGCATTTTTACCAAGTGCTGCCAAATCCATTATAGAGGAATAACCGCTTCTGCAAACAATATGCTTCGAATTGGCCATTTCAATTTCCAGTTCACTTGCAGACAAAAACGATCGCACTTCCACATTCGACGAAATTTTAAGGGGTTGAATGGTTTCAGGCAATCCTCTAACCAACAAAATAGACCCGTCAAACCCTTTGATCTGCTCCAATATAATATCTTCGAATGCTGTTCGCGTTGGCTCTGGACCGGACAATACGATCGTTAAATCTCGCTTATGATTTTCCATCGATTTAGAAAATCCGCTAAAACGCGACAATGGGTTTATGAAGTGAACGTCTCGTATATCCGTTTCTCCGTGTGACAAGTCTCCAGATAAATTTTCCTCATCTTTAAAATCAGGCACCCACGTTTCCGTAAAATTTTTAGCATGAGATGCCGTAAAAGCCTTCAGTGCACGTTTTCCCAGAGGCGCTTGAATGAACAATTGATGCGTTATAAAAATAGAAGGTACTTTAGTCGAGTATACACCATATCGATTATCAGAAATTACCGCGTCTATTGCATATGTAGAAATAAAACTTTCCAACAATAGGCGCTCATCTTTAAACCACCTAATCATTTTAGGCGCCTTAAATAACATAAAAAGCGCCATTCCAATTCGCTTTGGATATTTCACCTCTGGTCCAGGAAAGACAAGGTGTTCCATGTCAGGAAATTCATTCTTGAGCAGCTCTAAAGGAGCACGATCGGCTGCAATGACCACCTCTAGCCCGGCTTCCGTTAGCTTATTAATTAACGGTATACATCGGGAAGCATGGCCAAGTCCCCAGTCGAGAGGACACACCAATACGCGTTTTTTGTGTTGATTAGTTTTTTTCATAGGGTATCCCAAATATAGCGAATAGAATTTACCTTTGTTGTATGACAGCTATTATTACAGGAGCCACTAAAGGCATCGGAAGAGCAATTGCTTGCAAATTAGCAGAAGAAGGCATCGACATCGTTGCCATATCTTCATCTAAAACCAACTTAACTGAATTGAAATCGACGATAGAGCAATCAACAAATGCGCGCTGCTTTATTCATCCGTGTGATTTGAGCAAGCCTGAAGAACGAAAGGAATTAATCAAAGAACTCGAGCAGTATGAAAAACAACTCACCATTCTAGTCAATAATTTTGGTGTATATCATGTTGGAGCTTTAGCTGATATTTCCGCAAGAGAATTACAATCTAGCATTGACCAAAATGTTATGACCACCTTTGAGCTCAGTAAATTTGCTAGCAGTATTTTCAAAGAAAAACGCCACGGATATATCTTTTCCATTCTATCTGTTTTAGCCAAACAAACTAGGGATTCTGCAGCGGCCTATACCATCAGCAAACACGCAATGCATGGGTTGTGCAAATTGCTCGCCAACGACTTACGTGATTACAATGTAAAAGTATGCAACCTATTTCCTGGCTCTGTAAACACATCCTCATGGGATGGATTAGACGTAGATAAATCAGCAATGATACAGCCAGAAGATATTGCCAACCTCATTTCTCAAAGTCTTAAGCTGAGCAGTCAAATGTTTGTAGAAAATATCGACTTAAGTCCATTGGATAAGACCGTTTAGCTTTCTAAGCGGTACCCTACACCTTTAATTGTTTGAATATACCGCTTCCCTATTTTTTCGCGAATCTTTCGAATATGGACGTCAATCGTGCGACTTTGAACAATAGGATTCGCTCCCCAAATCGCTTGAGTAATTTCTTCACGAGAAAACACCTTCTGTGGCTTTGAGAGCAATAAAGAAAGCAATTCAAATTCCTTTTTAGGTAAATAGGACTCTACTCCATCTTGAATAATGAGGTATCGTTCTCGATCGATAACAATATCATTGTAAACCAGCTCCCCTTCGGAACTTCTACTAACAGGTGCTTGAGGACGTCTTTTCAGTAAGGCTTTTATTTTACTAGAAAGCACCCTCGCTTGCATCGGGCTTACCAAATAATCATCCGCACCAGAATCCAAGCCTGCAATCTGGGTATAATCTTCCTTACGTTTGGAATAAAGTACCACAAAGATCCCTCTTAATTTCGGATTGTTTTTGATCTCGTAACAGAGTTCTATTCCATCACCCTTTTCTAACTCAACAGGCAAAAAGATAATCTCAGGCTGAGCAGCAATCGCATGATTTACCACTGTAGTGTAATCAGCAGTGGTATCTACAGCAAACCCATCTTGACTGAGTGCCTCCTCAAACACTTGAGCAGATTGAAGCGAACTTTTAACGATTAGTATGGTGGCAGGTTGATTCATATTTCTGATACAAACTTATGGGCAGGAAGCCGCAGTATTCGTTAATTCAGCTTTATGGAATTTGTAAGATGCTATTAAGCAAATGTTACCTAGATTAAAATGATCAATCAATTACAAATATCACCTAATCAACTATTTAATAGTCAAACAATTTCTTTCATTTCTTAATATTAAATTAACATAGAAGCTATAAAAACATATTCTCTTTGAAGAAAATTTGAAACTGTTTGTTGGGACAATTATGTTTCTAAAGAACAGATACTTACAAAAAAATCAACATGGAGTTTGGATTATTTGAATCATTGAACTTATTAGGAGCACTTGGATTTTTCATTTTTGGAATGAAAATCATGAGTGAGGGTATACAAAAAGCTGCAGGAAACAAACTCCGTCAGATTCTCAGTAGCATGACTCGAAATCGAGTGCTTGGCGTATTCACAGGGTTTTTAATTACACTACTTATACAGTCATCATCTGCCACCACGGTAATGGTCGTAAGTTTTGCCAATGCAGGACTACTTAGTTTGGTAGAGTCCATTGGTGTGATTATGGGGGCTAATATTGGAACAACAGTTACCGCTTGGTTAATTGCATTCTTTGGATTTAAAATAAAAATATCCTCTTTTGCACTGCCGATTATCGCTGTTGGCTTCCCTATGATGTTTGCAAAGCGAGGCACAATCAAGTCGTTTGCAGAGGTGTTGATTGGTTTTGCTTTACTATTTTTAGGCTTAGACGCGTTAAAAGGAGCTGTTCCAGATTTAAATCAAAATCCTGAGGTACTCAGTTTCCTAGCCACTTTTACCGACTACGGTATTTTTTCTACCATGCTATTTGTTATGGTAGGAACAATCATTACCATCATTATTCAGTCATCATCAGCTGCAATGGCACTTACACTTACATTACTTTACACCGATGTAATTACGTTTGAAATCGCCGCAGCAATGGTAATGGGTGAAAATATCGGTACTACTATTACAGCTAATTTAGCAGCAATAGTAGCCAACGTACATGCAAAAAGAGCTGCACGAGCACACTTAATTTTTAATGTAGTGGGTGTAGTTTGGATGACACTTGCATTCCCATTCTTTATCGATTTAATCAAATGGATGTGGATTCCTTTTCAAGAAGGCTTATCTACCGCAGTACCTGACATAAGTGGTAGTCAAGAAGAACTTCAATTATCGCTTTTCCATACCGTATTCAATATCATCAACACGTTATTGATGGTTGGTTTTGTGCCCATGATTGCTCGAATAGTGGTAAAAATGGTACCTTCAAAAGGAGATGTAGACGAAGAATTTCACTTGGAATACATTGGTACAGGAATGATGCTTACCACTGAGGCGGCTATTCTTGAAGCTAAAAAAGAGGTGACGAAGTTTGGTAAGTTGACCAAAAAAATGGTTGGGTTTATTCCTAAACTGTTGGTAGAGACAGATCAGAAGGCGTTTAAAAAACTATTGGCTCGAGTAAGAAAATATGAAGAAATTACGGACCGCATCGAGTCTGAAGTTTCAAACTACCTTGCTAAAGTATCTGAAGGTGAGCTTAACCCATCAGCATCTGAGCGTATCAGAAGCATGCTCTCTATCATCAATGACTTAGAGCGCATCGGAGATGTTTGTTATCAAATGTCAAAAGCCATAGAGCGAAAATCAGATAAGAAAGTGTGGTTTACTCCAGAGCAGCGTCAGAATCTGCAAGAAATGTTCAATAAAGTAGATACTGCAATCACACATATGATTGTAAACCTAGAAAACGATTACAGTGGCGCAGACATGGACAAAGCGCATGAGCTCGAAAAAGACATTAATAAGCTAAGAAATAAGTTCAGAAAAGAGCACTTGGTAAATATTGAGCAAGGCGAATATAACTTTCAAAGCGGTATAATCTACAATGACTTATTTTCTTCTGCTGAGCGAGTAGGTGATCACATTATCAACGTAAGTGAAGCCATTAATGGAGAAATATAAGCTAGTAAATTATAGTGGGATCTAAGGTAAAACGTGGAGTTTGAATGACTCCACTTTTATTCCCCGACTGGTCAACTACAAAAGCTGTAAAGTAAACAGTATCGACTGAACGAAAATCATATAAATCCAACTCTATAAAACGAGTAATTTCTCCTTCCACACCTTTACTCAAGCCAGAAGTATTGATTTTAGGCAAGCGCTCTCCCGCCAACTCTAATGTACTATCTGGATTTGAAAACCGAGGAGAGGAGATGTGCAATGTTTGAAAGTAATTACTATCCATCGGAGAGTCAGAGCCCAAGTTACCATCACCATCGGTAAAGGAGAACACCCACTCCGCTAATAAATCCCCAGTTATTCTAAAAGAAATAGTCTCGATAACCGGCTCCTTTGGGAATGTTTCTTCCTTTTGACAACCGATAATGGATGCATACAGTAAAGCTGCAAATAATACCTTTTTCATGACCTTCTCAAATAATGGTTTCGTGCATATCCGGCAATACTAGTACAAAGCATAACCGATAAGTTAAAATTAATGATTTAAACTAGTTTATCCTTGGTAATTTTACCCATAAAATAAGATTCTAGTTTGCACCCATTGTTTGACAACATATTCTCCACTACACCGGCTACTTTTGAAACGACAGCTTTGGATGTCTATCGATACCAATACGAACACATTCAATTGTATCGGAAGTACTGTGATTTGGTTCACCGACCCCCATCAACCGTAAAAACCATTTTAGACATTCCTTTTCTACCAATTTCCATATTTAAACAACATCAAATTTTGGACGGAACCTCACATGATGTTGCCTTCACAAGTAGTGGAACCTCAGGAAATAAAACCTCTACCCATTATGTTAAGAATCAATTGGTGTATGAGAAGAGCTTTGAAACGTGTTTTGAGTCATTTTACGGCCCTGTAAAAGATTATACCTTTTTCGCACTACTTCCTTCTTACTTAGAGCGATCAGGATCGTCATTAATTTACATGGTGGATTATTTGATAAAAAAAGGAAAAACTTCAAGCGGATTTTACTTGTATAATACTGATGAGTTAATCACTAATATTTCCGCCGCATTGGCACGAAAAGAAAAAATCATTCTTTTTGGAGTATCCTTTGCCTTGTTGGATTTGGCAGACCAACACCAATTCGACTTTTCTGATGTAACCATTATTGAAACAGGTGGAATGAAAGGGCGAAAAAAAGAAATGATTCGTTCAGAATTGCACCAAATACTTAGCGACAAGCTACAAACAAAAAATATTCATTCGGAGTACGGGATGACCGAATTGCTATCACAGGCTTATTCTTTGGGAGACGAAAAATTTCATTGTCCACCGTGGATGAAAGTGCTACTCAGAAGCCATAATGACCCATTTCATTACATCAGCGAAGGAAAAACAGGCGGTATCAACGTTATCGACCTTGCTAACTTGCACTCTTGTGCATTTATTGAAACCCAAGATTTGGGCAGAATGCATGCTGATGGAACCTTTGAGGTGCTCGGAAGATTTGATTTAAGCGATGTACGCGGCTGTAATTTACTGATTCAGTAGTAGCGTTTACTGTTCAGCTGCTCGCTGTTCCTCAAACGCCTTAAGCACTATAGGCTCAAGCTTTTTTGCTAGCTGCTTGTAGCTTTTGTTCACCTCGGAAAAACCTAACCCTTTTTTAACTAAGCTCTGGGCTTCATAAGGTGTCTGCGGTATTGGATACCTACCTTTGCTCAACAACCGTTTTTTATTGGAATCAAAAATATCAAAATCAATTAGATGTTGCGAATAAAATGGGCGCCTTCTCGTGCTGCTGCCCTCCAAATAAAATAGCTCTTCGGCCGAGACTCTACGCTTAAATGCTTCCATCTCATCCTCGGTTATACGATACTTATTGATATCGTAGTAATTGACAAAGAGTATGAAATCTGCTTGATGATTATTCATAAACACCCAATATTCCCGGTCGCTAATAGCGCTTAAATCAATTCCCCTTCTAGAAGGGTTACTCATTTGATACCGTTTCCCTTTTTGAGAAAAGTAATAAGACTCTTGAGGCGTTAGAACTTCATAATCCACGGCTTCGCTCTTTTGGGCATTCAATTGATTTCTAAAAATAGCTACTAACGAATCATATACCTCAGTGCCCTCTACATTGTTTACAAATCCAACCTCAGAAAGTGGAAAGTCTGTTGAAAAATCTATTCGATCGTACAAACAAACTACCACCTTAAGCTGCTTTCGCTGCGCATTTAAGGCTGCAGTAATGGTCAACAATAAGAAACAAAGTAGGATTCTCATTTAATTACACATAACTAGGTAATAATTCTTCTTTCCTTTTTGAAGAATTAGGTATTTATCAAACAGCAAATCATCCACTGTTATTACTTTTTCTTCAGAAACTTTTTCTTTATTCAAACTCACCGCGTTGCTTTTTAGCATTCTTCGAGCTTCTCCATTAGAAGAAAATAAATCCGTTTCTACAGCAGACAACTCTACAATTCCGATACCATCTGTTAATTTCAATTTATCAAGGTTCCCTTGTGGAACACCCTCAAAGATGGATAGAAAATCGCGTTCAGATAGTTTTCTTAAATCCTCTGTAGTCGATTTCCCAAAAAGAATGTTCGAAGCAGCCACCGCATTGGTGTATTCTTCTTCCGAATGCACACGAATGGTAATATCTTTAGCCAAGGTAGATTGAAGCATACGTAAATGTGGTGCATCGGCGTGTTCTTTGATTAACGAAGTAATTTCATCTTGTGTAAACATGGTGAAAATCTTCAAGTATTTAGCTGCGTCCTCATCGGAAACGTTCATCCAAAATTGGTAAAATGCATAAGGAGAAGTTTTTTCCGGGTCTAGCCAAATGTTACCACTTTCTGTTTTTCCAAATTTCCCTCCATCCGCTTTCGTAATTAGCGGGCAAGTAATGGCGAATGCTTTACCATTTCCAATTCTTCGGATCATTTCTGTTCCAGTGGTAATGTTTCCCCACTGATCAGAGCCACCCATTTGCACCGTACACTCATTTTGCTGAAAGAGGTGCAAGAAGTCATATCCTTGTACAAGTTGGTAAGTAAATTCGGTAAACGACATACCTTCCGAATCCTCGGCCGCAACCCGCTTTTTAACCGAATCTTTCGCCATCATGTAATTTACCGTGATGTGCTTACCGACGTCTCGTATAAAATCTAGAAAGGAGAAATCTTTCATCCAATCGTAATTGTTGACAATCAAAGCGGCATTCGCTGCATCGGAATCAAAATCTAGAAATTTAGCTAGTTGCTTTTTGATACCCGCTTGATTGTGCTTCAATGTGGCTTCATCTAACAGGTTTCGCTCTTTTGATTTGCCTGAAGGATCACCAATCATTCCGGTAGCACCACCGATTAAAGCCATGGGCCGATGACCTGCAGCCTGAAAATGCTTGAGCATCATTACGCCTACTAAGTGACCGATGTGCAAAGAATCTGCTGTAGGATCAATACCTACATAAGCTGAGCGCATTCCCTCTTGAAGGTGCTCTTCTACACCCGGCATACTGGTGTGCAACATTTCTCTCCACGATAACTCTTTAACAAAATTCATAGCTGATCAACATTTTTTGTGCAAAGATAGCTTTTCGATAACTTTTATGTAGGGTATTTACAAGTTTTGCTTTCGCAATAATTTAATTGCATTTTTACTACTGACAAAAACTGCTAAGTTGAGAAAATAATGTTTTGATCAAAGGCTGACCCAAGATTTATTCTTACAATAATTAGGTAATTTTACAACATGATAGTAGTTACAGGTGGTAGTGGTCTCGTAGGCGCACATATTCTTTTACAGCTTATTGGCAATTCTTCTTCACCGGTAAAAGCGATTTACAGAAACGATGAAAGCTTACAAAAAGCGAAAACCATCTTTGGCTACCGAGGCAGAGCAGCTGATTTCAATAAAATCGAATGGGTAAAAGCAGATATTCTAGATGTTTTTTCTTTAGACGATGCCTTTAAAAATACATCTACCATTATACATGCCGCAGGCTTGGTTTCATTTGATAGCAAAGATAAAGAGCGGCTAAAAAAAATAAACATTGAAGGCACCGCAAACGTCGCAAATGCGGCACTTACTGCAGGAGCCAAAAAGCTCGTATTTATCAGCTCTGTTGCTGCACTAGGCGAAAGTAAAGGTGACGAAGCAATTGTAGAAACAGATAATTGGGAAAAAACAGAAACCACCTCTACCTACTCCATCAGTAAGCATTATGCTGAAAATGAAATATGGAGAGCATCAGCTGAAGGACTATCAGTCGCCATTCTAAACCCTTCCACCATCATAGGCCCAGGTGATTGGAGCCATGGAAGTCCGGCCTTGTTTCGACGCATTCACGAAGGACTTAATTACTACACAAGCGGAAGAAACGGATTTGTTGCCGTGGAAGATGTCGCAGCTTTGGCGATAAAACTAATGGATGAATCAGTGAACAACGAGCGCTTTATCGCCAATGGAGCTAACTTATCATTTCAAGCGCTTTTTGAGTCTATTGCCAAATCGATTCAATCAAAACCGCCGCAAAAAGCCGCTAAAAAATGGCAGGGTAAAGTGGTGCTATTTTTTGATCAAATACGCGCTCAATTAAGCAATAGAAAAGCAGTGCTCACCAAAGATACGTTGGAAGCTGCATACAGCGAAAAGAGGTTTGACAGCAGCAAATCAGAAAAATTGCTCAAGCATACCTATAAAGACATTACCGAGGCAATACAGCAAACTGGGTCAATCTTCAGTCGTCATTTCTAAATCTACAGGAAGCTCCTCTTCAGGGGCTTTACTTACCTTTTTAGTAGATTCATTCAGCGCCTCTATGGTTCCGAGATTATTAATCGCTTTTTCATAAATGCGTTGTAGCAACTCAGGGTGCGTGGTGTAAAATTGAAAACTGGTATCATAGGTAGCCGCTGAGATTTTATGTTTCCGATAAACTGCAGCATAGATGCTATCTGAAGTGCGAATGGTATCTGAGCGCAAAGCAAACTTTAATTTGATATAGGACTCTGCAATTTGAACATCTGTCATGACTTCTACCATTTTATCTTCGGGTAAAACGACATCAGGAATTTTTAACTCATCGGAGCATCCTACGAGTATACAAGTCAACAATAAAAAAGCCAATTGTTTCATCTATCGATCAAATGTAATGCGTTGTCCACGAACACGATCATTCACCTCATTCTGCTGGTAAGCAATTGCACCATTTACAAAAGTATAGTCTACTTTGGCCTCAAAAGTATGTCCTTCAAAAGGAGACCATTTACATTTACTTAAGATATTACTCGGAGAAACTGTCCATTCTTGGTTTAGGTCCACCAACACTAAGTCTGCAAAATAACCTTCTTTAATGTAGCCTCTTTTTGACACCTGAAATAAGTCTGCAGGCGCATGGCACATCTTATGTACTAAATTTTCTAGTGTAATTCTTCCTTTCTTGTGCATTTCAAGCATGGCAACCAGTGCGTGCTGCACAAGCGGTCCGCCTGACGGTGCGTTGAAATAAGTGCCGGCCTTTTCTTCTAATGTATGCGGTGCATGGTCGGTGGCAATCACATCGATGCGATTATCATTAACTGCTCTCCATATTTCATCTCGATCAGCTGCGCTCTTCACAGCAGGATTCCATTTGATACGCGAACCAAAGGTGTCGTAATCTGCGTCTGAAAACCAAAGGTGATGAATACAAGCTTCAGCAGTAATCCGCTTTTCATTCATTGGAATATCATTTCTGAATAACCCAGTTTCCTTTGCCGTAGAAATATGTAAAATGTGCAAACGGGTGTTGTATTTGGTTGCCAAATCTACCGCCATGGACGAAGATTTATAGCATGCCTCTTCATTTCTTATAACTGGGTGCATACGCATTGGCAGATCTTCTCCCATCTCTGCTTTGTACTTTGCAGTATTTGCTCGAATGGTTTCTTCGTCTTCACAATGGGTCGCAATTAGCATTTCGCATTCTTTAAAAATACCCTCTAACACTTTTTTATTGTCCACCAACATGTTTCCTGTGGAGGAACCCATAAATACTTTTACGCCGCATACTGTTTTAGGATCGGTTTTCAGTACCTCATCAATGTTATCATTGGAGGCACCCATAAAAAAGGAATAGTTGGCGACAGAATTCTCAGCAGCAATATCATATTTATCCTGTAATAACTCTTGAGTCAATACATTGGGGACCGTATTGGGCATTTCCATAAAGGTCGTTACTCCGCCTGCTACTGCAGCTCTAGCTTCTGTTTTTATTTCTGCTTTATGAGTTAGTCCCGGCTCTCTAAAGTGAACTTGATCGTCGATTAAGCCGGGGATGAGTAACTTATTGGTAGCATCTATCACTTGATCAGCCGCTGCTTCTATCGGAGATGTGGAGACGGTCTTTATTTTTTCATCCTCAATTAATACATGCCCAACAAACTGTTTTCCTTCATTTACGATGGTTGCATTTTTAATTAGAATCTGATATGCCATAGGGTTAGTTTTTATATGTTTTAAATAGGCTCTTTATTTTCATACTCATCACACCAAAAAGTGCTTCCTTAAAGATCCCTCCGCTCATTTTAGAATCTCCTTCCCTCCGATCGGTAAAAATAATTGGAAACTCTTCGATTTTAAAACCGTGCTTCCACGTTTTAAACTTCATTTCAATCTGAAAAGCATAACCTTTAAAGGAAATATCATCTATGCCTATGGTTTCTAAAACTTTTCGACGATAACAAACAAAACCGGCAGTAGAATCGTGAATAGGCATTCCAGTGACGTAGCGCACATATACTGAAGCATAATAAGACATTAAAACACGGCCAATTGGCCAATTCACTACATTCACCCCTTTTACATAGCGGCTTCCAATTACTAAATCAGCATTGGTTTCTTTGGCGTGATTGTACAGGTTGACCAAATCTTCAGGATTATGCGAAAAATCAGCATCCATCTCAAAAACGAACTCATATGTTCGCTTAAGTGCCCAATAAAACGAATGAATGTAGGCCGTTCCAAGCCCTAGTTTACCAGTTCGCTCCTCAATGTGCAACTGATCCGGAAATTCCTTTTGTAGTTTTTTTACGATATCGGCTGTACCATCAGGTGAGCCATCATCCACAATCAGCACGTCAAAACGCTTTGGAAGCGAAAACACCTTTCGTATGATTCGTTCGATGTTTTCCTTTTCGTTATAAGTAGGAATAACTACTAAACATTCTGACATTGGTGGTTATTTAATTGTGTAATTGACCAAAAATAATAATTAATCAGCAGTATTGGTCATTTGGGCTAATTCTTAATGAACCCTTTAACGAATGTTAAGAAATCTTCAGGCGCTTCTGCATGAATCCAATGCCCTGCATGTGCAATGGTTTTAATTGATGCTTCAGGAAAAAATTCAAAGATCTTATCGTGATATTGTTCTGTTATATAATCCGATTTTCCTCCAGCAATAAACAATGTCTTACCGTGGTAAGCAGAAGATAATTTCATCCCTGCGCTGATCTCTTCAATGGTTTTATCCAATACTGGCAAGTTAAATCGCCAGTCCAATTGTTCCTTTGTTTTCCAATAGAGGTTTTTAAGTAAAAATTGACGAACGCCCACCTCATCGATTTTCTCTGCTAGTATTTTGTCCACATCTCCTCTTCTGTTCACAACTGAGAAATCTACGCCTCGCATGGCAGATAATATTTGAGCATGATGCACTGGATAGTTGACCGGTGCTATGTCTACCACAATCAGTTGTTGCAGCAATTCAGGATAAAAAGAAGCAAAATGCATGGCCACTTTTCCGCCCATACTGTGCCCTATAATGATCGGATCGTTGATTTGATGCGCATCGATAAAATCCTTTAAATCCTCTGCCATAGTAGGATAATCAAACGTATCACTATGCGGAGATTGCCCGTGATTTCTGTTGTCTACTAAGTAAACTTGAAAGTCTTCTGATAACTCTTTTCCCAAAGTCATCCAATTGTCTAACGACCCAAAAAGTCCGTGTAGCACAATTAGTGACTGTCCTTGATCACCTAGTTTCTTGTAATTCAATTCCATTCTAAATGTCTTGATGTGAAAAATTTAACTCAGCTAAATAATTCTGTATAGTTTTTTCTAAACCAAAATAAAGGGCGTCGGCTATTAAAGCATGTCCAATAGATACCTCTAATAAGCCTTCTATGTTCGCTCTGAAAAAATGCAGATTATTGGTATCCAAATCATGTCCCGCATTGATTCCTAAACCTAGCTCATTGGCTAAGTTAGCTGCTTTAATATATGGAGCAATGGCTGCATGCTGATCGTGTACAAATTGCTCGGCATAGGGGCCGGTGTATAACTCAATACGATCGGTAAACGTATTGGCCGCATGAGTAATATTATCCAATTCTGTATCCACAAAGATGCTTGTTCTGATGCCGTTATTCTTAAACTCCGTAATCACTTCCCTCAAAAAATCGCCTTCCTTTTTTGTATCCCATCCTGCACTAGAAGTAAGCGCTTCTGGCGGATCGGGAACCAAGGTAACTTGGGTTGGTTTATTCTTTAGCACTAAATCCATGAACGAAGCAGTGGGGTAACCTTCTATATTAAACTCAGTAGTCACCACTTGTTTTAAGGCCGGAATATCATCGTAGCGAATGTGTCTCTGATCGGGCCTAGGATGAACAGTAATCCCCTGTGCACCAAATCGCTCACAATCGATTGCAACTTGAGTAAGGTTGGGAACATTTCCGCCGCGGGCATTTCGCAACGTGGCTACTTTATTAACATTTACACTTAATCGGGTCATGGAATAATAGTAATATTGTATTAATTTGAAATCAAAATTAAGGGTTAAAACGTTACCTTTCTGGCTTAACAACAACTGAATTTAGATTATGATCGCAATTGAAGTTATTACAGATGAAATTCCACCATTAAAAATTTCCGATACAGGAGAGAAGGCACTTTCGTGGATGGAGGAATTCAAAGTATATGAATTGCCCTTGGTCAATAATCATCAGTTTTTAGGATTGGTTTCAGAAAATGATTTACTTGATCTGAATGACCCATCGAAACCACTGAATGAATTAACGATTCCGTTAGACCGCCCATCTGTATTTGGTCAAGACC
>CBFHZL010000016.1:28661-30236 GCA_965660325.1 uncultured Acidiluteibacter sp. | reverse complement strand
TTAACACATGTATTTTGGTTCAAATATTAAATTACTCAGAAAGAGAAGGAAACGATCTCAAGAAGATATCGCGCAAGCATTAGAGATTAAAAGATCATCACTAAGTGGTTATGAACTAGGAACATCAGAACCAAACTTTGAAACATTACTCGCCTTTTCTGAGTACTTTAAAATCAGTACAGACAAGCTATTAAAGCTCGATTTGAACCGTGTTTCGGAAATGTATATGAGCCAATTAGAGAAAGGATTTGACATTGATATTACTGGAAGTAAATTGCGGGTATTGGCTACTACAGTTAATAACGAAAATGAAGAAAACATCGAGTTAGTTCCGGTAAAAGCAAAAGCAGGATATACCACAGGCTTCTCCGATCCAGATTTCATTAAAGTACTGCCTACCTTTCAATTGCCCTTTTTAACTAAAAATAGAAAATATAGAACGTTTCAGATTAGCGGAGATTCTATGCCTCCAGTTTCTGATAAATCTTGGGTTACAGGCGAGTTCGTTCAAAATTGGGAACTGATTAAAAATGGTTATCCATACGTTGTGGTGACACAAGATGATGGAGTCGTTTTTAAAGTGGTATACAATCAAATGCACAAAAATCAGACATTACTGCTTTGCTCAACTAATCCGGAATACAAGCCTTACGAAATACACGTAAACGAGGTAGTGGAGATGTGGAAATTCGTAAATTATATTAGCGCAGAGATGCCAGAACCAAACCTTAGTAGGGACCATTTGGGAAACAGCGTAATGGAATTACAAAAGGAATTAATTGAAATAAAAAACACCCTAAGAGAAAAGCAATAAAAAATAGCAAGTAAGTTGTAATAATTCGGTAATTTAGAGCCCTTAAGGCAACTAAAACCAGATTTAAAACGTCTGGAATACTTATAACCGAATGATATTATGAAACAACTATTAGCGCTCTGCTTATCAGTAGTGATAAGCGCAACATTGTTTGCACAACACTCACACGACCATTTCTCTGGACCAACCAACTGTACCTCATCTCCCATTCCACTGGATGTTTTACAACCAGACGGAAAAACCGTATCAGTAGTAAGTAAAGGGAATATGAGCCATTATTGGACGGAAACGGTAGATGGCTACACAGTAGTTACAATAAATGGAGCATTTGAATATGCAACAAAAGTAGGCAACAACCTAGTAAGTACAGGTGTACTTGCACACAACCCTCAAGATAGGATAGCAGGGGAGTTAGCACTGGTGAGCGCTATTTCAAAATCACTTCAGCCAGCGATACGAAACCTGAAGAATACGCCGCTAAATTACGCTCCTAACGGAAGTAAAACGTATCCCACGACAGGAAACATTAGAGTATTAGCTCTTCTCATCGACTTTCCAGACTTGCCGAGCCAGTACACAGTGGCTGATATGCAAAGTCTTCTAACGAATCCAAACCACAGAAGTGGAGATGGAAGTTTTAAAAGCTTTTATACTGATGCTTCATTCAACCAACTAACCATTACAGTAGATGTAATGGGATGGTATACCGCAGTAAATAACTATGCTTATTACAGTGACAGTGCAGGTACTGCTCGAGCTGC
>CBFHZL010000016.1:25910-28561 GCA_965660325.1 uncultured Acidiluteibacter sp. | reverse complement strand
GTAGATGTAATGGGATGGTATACCGCAGTAAATAACTATGCTTATTACAGTGACAGTGCAGGTACTGCTCGAGCTGCAAAGCTAGTAAGAGAGGCAGTAGATGCTGCTGAAGTTGCAGGAGCCAACTTTGCCAATTACGACAACGACAATGATGGCGATGTCGATGGAATTTTGGTCGTTCATTCGGGACCAGGAGCCGAAACAGGAATCCCTAACAGAAATAGACACATTTGGTCGCACCGATGGGTGATGAATGGAGGATCATCAGTGCCAGGTGGCGGATCAGTAACTTATGATGGTAAATTCATCAACGACTACATGATAAATCCTGAGACAAGAGGAACTCTAACCAATCCACGGTTAGTGGGAATTGGCGTATTTTGCCATGAGTTCGGACATAATTTAGGTTTACCTGACTTGTACGATACCGACAATACCAATGGTGATTCTGAGGGAATTGGAAACTGGGGTGTAATGGCCGGTGGTACTTGGCTCGGCGGTGAACACCGACCTGGAGGATTCTGCGCTTGGTCTAAAGAAGATTTAGGATGGATTTCACCAACTACATTATCAGCATCAGCAACAGGAACTTACTCGTTGCAGCCAGCAGGAAACAATCAAAATGATATATTAAAAATAACTACATCTGACCCAACAGAGTATTTCTTGTTAGAAAATAGACAAAAAATTGGCAGAGACTTAGAGTTACCAGGTCATGGATTAGCAATATGGCATATCAACACTACCAAAACAAACTCTTTTGGAAATAGGGTCAATGGAGATGAAAACTTAAAAGGAGTTGATCTTGAAGAAGCCGATGGATTGAACGGTTTGGACATTGAAACCAACAGAGGAGATGGCGGCGATGTGTTTCCAGGAACAACCAACAAAACAGACTTTAATAATATTACAAATCCAAACTCGCAGTTATACAACAACTCGAACTCGGGTCTGATCGTTAGAAACATCACAGAGAGAGGAGATTCAATTATCTTAACATTAGGTGCAGCAGCTGCGACATGCTCAGGGCTAACGACCTTAACAACAGCAACAGGTTCGTTTGATGATGGCAGTGGAATGATGGCTAACTATGATGATAATCAAAATTGTACATGGCTGATTCAACCTACTGCCGGAGCAACCTCAATTACACTGAATTTTAACAGTTTTTCTACTGAAGCCTCAAATGATGAAGTAAAGGTTTACGATGGAAACTCATCTGCGGCAACACTATTAGGAACTTTCAGTGGATTGAATCAAACTATACCTGCAATCACCTCTACAGGGGGAGCATTATTTATTGAATTTACCACAAACAACTCAATAACAGAAGCTGGATGGGATGTAAGTTATACATCGGTAGCGCCCCCTGCAGCAACTTGCTCAGGATTAACTACATTAACTGCTGCATCGGGCACTTTTGAGGATGGAAGCTCTATTAACGATTACACCAATAATCTTTCGTGTACTTGGCTAATTCAACCAACAGGAGCTAGCTCGATTACATTAAATTTTTCTGCATTCAATACAGCAACGAATGATGTTGTAAATGTATACGATGGGCCTTCAGCAACGTCAACCCTAATTGGCACTTACAGTGGCTTAAATCAATTTATCCCTACTATCAACTCTACAGGTGGCTCCTTGTTTATAGAATTTATAACGAATAGCTCCATAACTGAAGCCGGGTGGGATGCAAATTACACCTCAACTAGCCCTCCAACAGCTACCTGCTCAGGAACAACGACACTGACATCATCTACTGGAGTATTTGATGATGGAAGCGCAACCGCTAATTATACGGATAACTTATCATGCAGATGGCTAATACAGCCAGCAGCAGCATCTTCTATAACCCTAAGCTTTTCAGCTTTTGATACAGAAGCAACGAATGATGTCGTAAGCATCTATGATGGAAGCGCTACATCAGCAACGTTACTAGGAACATTTAGCGGCAACTCCATTCCTAGTTCAGTTACCTCTAGTGGTGGAGCTATGTTAGTAGAGTTTTCAACGAATGGTTCTGTAACGAGTGGCGGATGGAACGCAAACTACTCTTCCACAGTAGCAAGCACACCACCGACTTGTTCTGGATTAACAACATTAACCACCCCTACAGGCTTTTTTGATGATGGAAGTGGCCCTTCTGCAAATTATGGTGATAACTCAAGTTGCACATGGCTAATACAACCCACAGGGGCGACTTCAATATCACTTACTTTCCCACTATTTTTTACAGAGGCTACCAATGATATAGTTAATGTATATGACGGAGCTTCATCAGCGGCTACCTTAATTGGAACGTTCAGTGGAACGACTGCACCACCTACAGTCAACTCTACAGGTGGTTCGCTATTTATTGAATTTATTACCAATGGAAGCATAGTAAACTCAGGATGGGATGCATTTTATAGCTCTTCGGGAGGAACACCAACCTGTTCAGGCCTAACAACCTTAACTACACCTACCGGATCATTTACGGATGGTAGCGGAATAAATAATTACACAAATAACCTTTCTTGCACCTGGTTGATACAGCCTGCAGGAGCAACTAACATAAATGCCAACTTCACAGCATTAGCTACGGAGAATAACAATGATGTTATTAACGTTTATAATGGAACGTCTAATACTGCTCCCTTGATCGGAAC
>CBFHZL010000016.1:7014-25810 GCA_965660325.1 uncultured Acidiluteibacter sp. | reverse complement strand
GCATTAGCTACGGAGAATAACAATGATGTTATTAACGTTTATAATGGAACGTCTAATACTGCTCCCTTGATCGGAACCTTTAGCGGATCTACAATCCCTGCAGGATTTAGTGCCAATAGCGGTGCTATGTTTATTGAATTCATCACAAATATAAGTGTGGTAAGTCAAGGTTGGACAATCAATTATTCTTCAACTACTCCGCCGCCGACGCCATGTACAGGAACAACTACCTTAACTGCAAACTCCGGTGCTTTCTCGGATGGAAGTGGTACATCAAATTATTTAGATGGTACCAACTGCTCTTGGTTGATACAACCAACCAATGGACAAAATGTAGTTCTTGACTTTACCACTTTCGATACCGAGAATAACTTTGATTTTGTTACTGTTTACGATGGGACATCATCAGCATCACCTCAATTAGGGAGATTCTCAGGCACTTCTATACCACCAACCATCACAAGTTCTGGATCAGCACTCTTTGTTCAATTTACCTCTGATGGTAGTGTTACACGTCAAGGTTGGGATGCAACATACTCTACAACACCAGGGGGTTCTTCAGGCTGCTCAGGACTTACCACGTTGACTGCACCAACTGGAATTGTAACGGATGGTAGCGGTACAGGAAGCTATGGAAATAACTCCAATTGTACATGGTTAATTCAACCAACAGGAGCAACCTCTGTAACGGCTACATTTAATGCGTTAAGCACACAGTTATTTGCAGATCAGGTTCGTCTTTTTGATGGAAACAACTCCTCTGGGGTTCTTTTGGGCGTATTTAGCGGGAATACAATACCTGCAGGCTCATACACTGCTAACACAGGTAGCATGTTCATTGAGTTCACAACCAACCCTTCAATTGTAGGTCTAGGATGGGAAATTGCATACACTTCCCAAATATCATCTCCTCCATTTTGCAGTGGCTTAACTAACCTTACTGCCAACAATGGTTCATTCTCTGATGGAAGTGGCGCAAGCAATTATTTAGATAATTCCAACTGTGAATGGCTTATTCAGCCATCTAACGGCCTCCCTGTAACCCTAAATTTTACTGCATTTGACACCGAACAAGGTTTTGATCAAGTAAGAATATATGACGGCACATCTTCAACTGCTCCACTTTTAGCAGCCAACTCAGGAAGTACAATTCCTGCAGCAGTTACAAGTTCTGGAGGTGCACTATTTGTTACCTTTACCTCTGATGTATCTGCCAATGCGGCGGGTTGGGATGCAACCTACACTACTTCGTCAGGCTCATCTAGCTGCGCGGGACTTACAACATTAACAACTCCGACAGGGGTTGTAACTGATGGTAGTAGCCCTCCTGCTAATTACACCAACAACCTAGCTTGTGAATGGCTAATACAGCCAGTTGGAGCGACTAGTGTTTCTGCAACATTCTTGAGTCTAAATACTGAACTAAACAGTGATCAAGTTATATTATATGATGGCACGAACAACAATGGAACTGTTTTAGGTACATTTAGTGGTTTAACACCACCAACAACATCAATTACTGCCAATTCCGGTTCATTATTTATTGAGTTTATTACTGACGGAGCAGTTACTGACATCGGCTGGGCTATCGCATGGACGGCAACAACTCCGCCTCCTTCAGGACCATGCTCAGGGCTAACTAATTTAACTGCAAACAATGGTGCTTTTTCAGATGGAAGTGGAACAAACAACTATGCAGACAATAGCAATTGCGAGTGGTTAATACAGCCAGCAAATAACCAACCAATTACACTTAATTTTACAGCGTTTGATGTAGAGCAAGGTTTTGACCAAGTAAGTGTTTATGACGGACCATCTGCAACGGCCACATTATTGGGCAGCTACTCTGGAAATACACTTCCTCCAAGCTTAACCAGTACAGGAGGAGATATGTTTGTAACATTTACTTCAGATCCATCTGTCAACTTTACAGGGTGGGATGCCAACTATACAACCTCAACAAGTACTCCGACTATTACAATGAGTCCTGATACGCTATTTTTAGCAGCAACAGCAGGAGCAACAGGAGCATTCAGCATTACAACTTCAAGTAGTTGGACAATTACAGATAATGCAACATGGTTAGTAACAGCCATAGCAAATGGAACAGGTAATGCTACCTCGGGTGCTTTAGCCTTATCTGCAAATACAGGAGCCGACCGCATTGGTAAAGTTTGGTGCCGAGGCCCAGGCGGAATATATGATTCTTTGATTGTTATTCAAGCAGGACAAGCATCGCCCACACTAAGTGTAAACCCAAGAAATGTTACGCTAAATGCTGCTGCCAATAGCAATGCGAATGTAACGGTTACTTCTAACGGATTTTGGAATACTACAGCATCTACAGCATGGCTAACAGCAACTCCTGCAACAGGAAATGGAAATGGCACTACCGTAATTGAAGCCATTACGTCAAATACTGGGGCAGATAGAACAGGCTTTATGTTATTTGAAGATTTAACTGGAACAATTACGGATACCGTATTTGTAACTCAAAGTGCTGCAGGACCATTTATCGATTTAGATAACGGACCGGTCAATCTTGCCTTTACAAATGGTAGTAATGCTGCCATTAATCTAAGGTCAAATGTCAGTTGGACTATTTCTAACACTGCAGCCTGGTTGTCAATTACGCCAAATGCAGGAACAAATAATGGAACACTTACAGCAACAGCATTATCAGATAACACTTCAGGTAACAATAGAAGCGCTTGGATTTATGCATCGGATGGAAATCAAACGATAGATTCAGTAGAAATAATACAACTGAACGGAACGCTTCCTAATTTAAGCCTTTCGAAAAGTGTAATTACCTTATCTCCTAACAATGGAAGCACTGATGATTTCGATGTGGTTTCCAACGTAAACTGGAGTTTTGGTGGAATTCCTGCATGGTTGAGTTTAACTCCAATAAATGGAAGCAACAATAGCAATGTAACCGTCACTGCAAATTCAGCCAACAATTCAGGAAGCACTAGAACAGCAACCATAACTGCTCTTTCTCCAAACCCTGGAGTGACACAGCGAACAATCGTAATCAACCAGTTGGATGGATCAAGTCCATACCTAGGCACGTCAGTAGACACAGTAATACTGGCTCGTTTTCAAGGAAGTACCAACAGTTTTGATGTAATTTCTAATGTTTCGTGGACTGCACAAGAAGGATTAAATTGGTTATTACTAGGACCATCAAGCGGCACAAATGATGCGACGATTACGTTACAAGCTAGTAGTGCAAACCTTTCTACATCAAGCAGAGGCGGTGATGTACTAATCAGTTCAGCCGGCCTACCTGCAAAAATAGTACATGTAATTCAAGAGCCAACAACTCCGAATTTAGGTGTTAGCCAAACTAATTTATTCATTGCAGGTGGTGCAAATAGCGCCGGAAATTTTAGCGTACTAGGAAATACAAGTAATTGGGTCATATCAAACAATTCATCTTGGTTGACCATTACACCGAATACCGGTTCATTTACACAGCAAATAAGTGTTACAGCGAACAGTGATAACACCGGAGCTCCGAGAAGAGATACACTGACAATTAGTGCAACAGGAGTTGCAAGTAGAACAGTAATCGTTACACAAGATAGTATGAGCACAATTGGAATCAATGAAGTTACTTTAGCTGATAACATTAACGTTTTCCCTAATCCTACCTTGAGCGTGGTTAATGTAACTATTGACGAACGATTATCTATCAATGATTATCAAGTATACGTTACTAACATATTAGGATCGAGAATAAATGTAAACCAAACATTAATTGGTTCAAACAGACTACAACTTGACCTCACAGGTAATGTTAGTGGAATTTATTTCTTAAGTATTGATAATGGCACGGATCGAATCGTGAAAAAGATATCGCTCATCGAGAGCTTTTAAATAGCTAAAATCATGCATAAAAAAAGCCGTTTGGATGTATTCCAAACGGCTTTTTTTAGCTGTAATTTTTAGATGTTATTTACCGTCATTTCTGAAAGATGGTATACCTGTAATGTCCATACCTGTAATCAATAAGTGAATATCATGAGTTCCTTCGTAGGTTACTACAGACTCTAGGTTCATCATGTGACGCATTATAGAGTACTCACCCGTAATGCCCATTCCACCGTGAATTTGACGTGCTTCCCGAGCAATTTTTAATGCCATATCAACATTATTTCGTTTTGCCATAGATATCTGCGCTGTGGTAGCTCTGCCCTCTTCACGTAAAACACCCAATCTCCATGTCAACAATTGGGCTTTTGTGATTTCAGTAATCATTTCAGCCAGTTTCTTTTGAACCAATTGAAACGATGCAATTGGACGATCAAATTGAATTCTTTCTTTTGAATAGCGAAGTGCAGAATCATAGCAATCCATAGCTGCTCCAATTGCACCCCAAGCTATACCATAGCGTGCTGAATCCAAACAACTCAGCGGTGCTCCCAATCCTGATCTACCAGGTAGTAAATTCTCCTTAGGCACTTTAACGTTATCAAAGACCAACTCACCAGTAACGGAAGCACGTAATGACCACTTATCTTTTGTTTCCGGCGTAGTAAAACCTTCCATTCCTCGCTCTACTAATAGTCCATGAATTCGGCCTGACTCATCTTTTGCCCAAACCACCGCAACATCTGCGATTGGAGAATTAGTAATCCACATTTTAGCTCCATTTAATAGGTAATGATCTCCATTATCTTTAAAGTTGGTAATCATCCCACTTGGGTTTGACCCATGGTCAGGTTCGGTAAGCCCAAAACATCCAATCATTTCTCCTTTAGCAAGCTTTGGAAGAAATTTATTCTTCTGTTCTTCTGAACCATATTTCCAAATTGGATACATCACCAAAGAACTTTGTACAGAAGCAGCTGAACGAATACCTGAATCAACACGTTCTAGCTCTTGCATGATAAGACCGTAGGTAATTTGATCCAGACCTGAACCACCATACTCAGCAGGAATGTAAGGACCAAAAGCCCCAACTTCAGCTAAACCCGGCACCAGATGTCTAGGATATTCTGAGCGCTGAGCATATTCCTCTATTATTGGGCTAATGTTTGATTTTGCATATTCGCGAACGGTATCACGAATTAATTTCTGTTCATCTGTATATAAGTCATCCAATTGATAATAATCGGGTGCTTGAAATCTATCTGTAGACATATCGTTTTTTTGACAAAATTAATTAATCTAGTCCGAAACAATTCGGCTTTTGTTAAAGAATAACAACTTAAGAGGTTGAGAGGTTCAATTTATCCGCTTATTTTTGTGATTCAATTGACGTATGCAACTTCAACAAAATAATGATAGCACAAATTTCTTCGTGCCATTTGTACAAGATACCTTAAACGTATCGATAGGAGATAGTGCCATAAAAAAAGTTATAAAAGACAGTGTTACACCTAAAAAAAAGGAGGTAATCAGCTCCTCAATAAAATCAGGAAGTACATCTAAAAAAAGACTGAAAACACTTTTGCATGTTGACTCTGCTAAAACAGACAGTACCACCAATTATCCGTATCACTTATTCCAAAGCACTACACAGGAATTAGATAGCTTAGCATCGTTAGTTCCAAAGCAAATTATGCAATACCAATCGGCACTAAAGGAAGGAAAAAAAATAGAAAAAGCGGCCTATGGATCTTGGGAATGGCTGATAATCTTTATTGCAATTTCATTAATAGGATTTACACGAGCATTTAATAGAAAACGATTTTCAGAATACCTACAAGCTATACTGAGTAGAAATGCTACAATTCAAATTATCCGAAATGAGAAAGTTTACGGACACCGCGCAAACATTTTTTTTACGTCAGCCTACTTTTTAATCTTAGGGATTATGGGAATGCAGTTAACGGATGTATTCGGATTCTTACCGGGCAACGGTCAGTTTCAATTTTACCTCTACCTCATAAGCGCATTAATCATTGCTTTTTTTATCAAAATCGGTGTTCATAAATTATTGGCACATATTCTATCTATTCAAACACTAGCCAATGAGTATATCTTTAGTATCACCCTATTTAATATTCTTTCACTGATATTGATTTTACCAAATGTATTAGTAGCATCGTACAGCGAATTAGCAATCCAAAAAATTTGCCTTGGATTGGCTTCCGTTTTATTGATTATTTCTATTGGTGCTCGGCTGCTCAGGGGCATACAAATAGGAATATCAGCACAAGTAAATATGATCTATTTATTTTTGTATCTTTGCACCCTCGAAATTTTACCGTTAATTATTGTTTCTAAAATACTATTTTCATAGTCAATTAACTCATTAACAATAGCGTATTAACTCAAATCCAAATCCCTTTGAAAGTAAAAACGATTTTAGTATCTCAACCGAAGCCGGACACCGAGAAATCTCCTTATTTCGATCTGTCAGATAAGTGCAAGGTAAAGATTGATTTTAGACCTTTCATCCATGTTGAAGGTGTATCGTCAAAAGATTTTAGACAAGAAAAAATTACAATTTTAGATCATACTGCAATTATATTTACAAGTAGAAATGCGGTCGATCATTTTTTTAGAATATGCGAAGAGCTCAGGGTTACTGTTCCAGACTCAATGAAATACTTCTGTATTTCTGAGTCTACTGCTTATTATTTACAAAAATATGTAGTGTATAGAAAACGTAAGATTTTTCATGGCAGACAGACATTTGGTGATTTGATGGAGTTGATTAAAAAGCACAAAACAGAAAAGTATCTATTACCAAGTTCTGATATTTTAAAGCCTGATATTCCTGAATTACTAGACAAGAACAAGATAAACTATACTACTGCCACCTTATACCAAACAGTGTGTAGCGATCTATCTGACTTAGCAGATGTAAATTATGATGTATTAGTATTTTTTAGCCCCGCAGGAATAAAGTCTTTGTTTCAAAACTTTCCTGAGTTCAAGCAAAATGATACACGAATTGCAGTTTTTGGTCCTACGACTGCTAAAGCTGCCGAGAATGCAGGCTTAAAAATTAACATTGCTGCTCCACAGCCAGAAGCTCCATCAATGACGATGGCCTTAGAGCAATATATAAAGAAGATTAATAAAAAATAGGATTTTACCACATAATAGTAAAAGAGGCAGGTTATTCACTTGCCTCTTTTTTTGTTTCTTTACATTCTCATGTCATTAGTTAATTTTCATAAGAAAGAACGCCTCAGCAGCAAGAATGCAATCCAATCCTTATTTAAAGAAGGAGAAAGTTTTGTAGTATATCCATACAAGGTAATTTACCAAAAGTTGACAGCGGAAGATGAAACTGCAATACTGATTACAATTCCAAAAAGAAATTTTAAAAAAGCAGCTCACCGAAATTTACTAAAAAGAAGAACAAAAGAGGCTTACAGAATAAATAAACATAAGCTATACAATCGTTTAGAAGAAAAAAAATATGCTTTGAATATCGGATTAATCTATATTGGAACGAAAGAACAACCGTATGAAGAGTTGAGCACTAAAATAATCTTAATTTTAAACCGTTTGATCGCAGCAAATGAGTAGGTTTTTTAGTCAATTATTTATCGTTCTTATTAAATTTTATCAATACAGCATTTCTCCATTGTTGGGTGCCAATTGCCGGTATACACCAACATGTTCTAACTACAGCATTGACGCATTGAGAATGCACGGACCATTAAAAGGACTTTATTTAGCATTAAAACGGATTATTAGTTGCAATCCATGGGGCGGTCACGGTTATCAGCCTGTCCCAAAAAAGTTTAAATTTTAACACATGAAGAAAATCAAAATAACCCTCATCTCAGTTACGATAGCAGCAGCAAGTTTTTTAAGCGTTGGGTTCGCGGATAGCTATTTCGAACTATCCAAGAATCTAGACATTTTTGCAACCTTGTACAAGGAAGTAAATACTTACTATGTAGACGAAACAAAACCGGGAGAGCTAATGAAGACTGGCATTGATGCCATGCTTAAATCACTCGATCCTTACACCAACTTTATTCCCGAATCGCAGATAGAAGATTTTAAATTCATGACTACAGGTCAGTATGGTGGAATTGGAGCACTGATCCACAAAGAAGGAGAAAATGTAGTTATCTCAGAGCCTTACGAAGGGTTTCCTGCGCACGAAGCAGGTTTAATGGCAGGAGATGTATTGATAAAAGTTGATGGCAAAGATGTAAAAGGCAAATCTACTAGTGATATAAGTGAGGCATTGAAAGGACAGCCGAACACTTCTCTTAAGGTCATTATTGAGCGTCCGGGAACAGAAGGAACTATTGAGAAAGAATTAATCAGAAAAGAAATAAAAATTGACGATGTACCCTATGCGGGCATGTTAACGGACAAAATCGGATATATCCGACTTACAAGCTTTACTCAAACAGCAGGGCAGCAATTCATTGGTGCACTAAATAAACTGAAGAAAGAAGATAGTGCTCAAGCGATTATTTTTGACTTACGTGGAAATGGTGGTGGCCTGCTAAACCAATCCATTAACATTGTAAATGCCTTCGTACCCAAGGGAACAATGGTGGTACAAACCAAAGGAAAAATCAGTGAATGGGATGCGACTTATACCACACTAAACAACCCTGTTGACACAGAAATACCCGTTGTGGTTTTAGTAGACGAGCGATCAGCTTCTGCATCTGAAATTGTTTCAGGCTCTTTGCAAGATTTGGATCGAGCGGTTATAATTGGTAACAGAACCTTCGGAAAAGGACTAGTTCAGCAAACAAGAAGACTTAGTTATAATGCACAACTAAAAGTTACGGTTGCAAAATATTACATTCCTAGCGGCAGGTGTATTCAAAAGTTGGACTATGCCCACAGAGATGAAGATGGAGATGCTACAATAGTAGCGGATTCATTAATCGTCCCTTTTAAAACTTTAGTAAACAATAGAACTGTATATGACGGCAAAGGTATAAAGCCTGATATCAAGATAAATGAAAGAGAAGTGAGCAACATAACAGAAGTATTGGTCAAAAATTTTCACATTTTTGATTATGCGACCAATTACAAACTTACTCACCCAGAGATCGCAAGTGCTGATAAGTTTAAATTGAATGATGAAGAATACAAAGAGTTTGTAGAATACCTTTCAGACAAGGACATCAATTATGAAACGGAAACAGAAAAGCAACTAAAGAAGCTTAAAGAAACAGCAATGAAGGAAAAATACTTTAAACTGGCTGATAACGAGTATAAAAATCTAGAAAACAAGCTTGTACTTGACAAGAGCAGTGATTTGATGAAATTTCAAGACGAAATAAAAGAGTTATTAGAAAATGAAATTATCTCAAGGTATTATTTCCAACGTGGAAGGATTGTGTCATCGCTTAGCAAAGACCCAGGAGTAGAAAAAGCTATAAATGTATTGGAGAACGAAGATACCTATACTGGAATTCTAACAGGAAAAATTACTGATAATTAATCTACGACCTCGTGCAGAAAGGGCTCTTTAGGTGGAAGTACTGGAATCATGACTTATTGTACATTTTTGGCTGTATGGTAATTATATCAGGGCTCACATGGTCAAATTTTTTAATGAGTCTTGGTCAGTTTATTCTACTTGGAAACTGGATTCTTGAGTTTAACTTTAAAGAAAAACTCAATCGGTTATTTTCAAATAAAACAGCACTTATTATACTTGGACTCTATGCAGTTCATATCATAGGATTACTATGGACAAGCAATTTTGATTATGCGCTAAAAGACTTGAGGATAAAGCTACCAATGTTATTTTTACCCATTGTATTTGCTTCAGCGATTCAGTTTTCAAAAAAAACATTTAACTTCCTAATAAACTTATTTATAACAGTGGTTTCAATAACTACTTTAGTTAGCCTTTATAAGTATCTACAAGTCGATGACATTGCCCTTTTTGACAAAAGAGATTTGTCCATAAATATTAGTCATATTCGATTCAGCCTCATAATTTGTTTAAGTGTATTCTTTAGTTTGTATCAGTTTTACACTCACAGGGGATGGGTAAAACTATTATTCCTATCACTCTCTGTATGGCAAATTTCATTCTTATTTATCTTAGAATCATTTTCAGGAATTGTTATTCTGTTTCTACTGTTACCCATTATTACGATTATTTACAGCCTATCTATTCGAAGTAATGTGAAGCGAATCGCATCAAGCTCATTCATTATTATTTTTACCCTTTCCGTGCTAAGTATATTAATTTGGAGAGTAAGTAACTACCAATTTAGTCCTCGACCTGAACAGACACAACTAGAAAAGAGCACAGGCGGAAGCCCATACTTTCAAGATACTACAGAGTGGGCCAATAAGCAGCTAGAAAATGGGTATTACATTTACCAAAACATTGCCTATTGGGAGTTAGAAGACGCTTGGAATAAGCGCAGCGATTTTAGCTACTCAGGAAAAGACGCAAATGGTAATGATTTATATATCACACTAATACGATTCCTAGCATCCAAAGGAGAGACCAAAGACAGACTTTCTATTGAACATTTAACGGAAAATGAAATTTCCGCCATAGAAGCAGGAATAGCCAATGTAAATTATTTAAGGTATCCTGAAGTTGCACGAATCGACAAAATAATTTGGGAATTTGATCACTACTCAAAAGGGTTAGGAACTAACGGGCATTCTGTAGCCTCACGAATAGTCTATTGGAAGCAAGCCTGGGAACTGATCAAAGAGAATTGGATTATTGGTGTAGGCACAGGAGACTTACAAGATGAATTTGAATCTAGCTATCAGCGCACTAGATCTGAATTAAATGACACCTTTCGTCTAAGAGCACATAATCAATACCTCACATTCTGGGTAACCTTTGGTATAATTGGTCTAGTTCTAATTCTTATTTCCATTGGGTATCCCATTATCATCAGCTTCTACAAATTAGATTACCATTACCTCATTTTTATCGCAATTGCGCTATTGTCTATGATTAATGAAGATACCTTAGAAACACAAGCGGGAGTTACTTTTTATGCATTCTTTAATGCTTTCTTGCTCTTTAGCCGAAATTACACCGACAAAACAGCTTCATAAACAGCCAATGTTTTTTCAGCTGTAGCCGATTTAGCATGTTGCTTTAAGACCTCAGCAGCACCGACTTTCAACCTATCGGCTAACACATTGTCGTTAAGTAATCGGTTTACTTGGCTTGCAATAGCTTTAGGATCTTTTACAGGTGCAATCAACCCACTGTAGCCATCCTTCACGATCTCAGGAATACCTCCAGCCGATGTGGCCACCACAGGTATATTGCAAGCAAATGCATCGAGGATAGAAGTTCCTAAACCCTCTGTTTTAGAGGTGATTAAAAATAAATCTAAATCGCCCAACACCTCAGGTAAATCATTTCGAAAGCCGGTAAATATCACATTAGATAGCTTCAACTGCTTGGCATAGTCGTGAATTTCTTGCTCCAAAGGTCCGGAGCCAATAATTACAAAATGACAATCAGAGCGGAGTTTGTTAATAGCGAACACGCTATCTAAGAACGTAAAATAATCCTTATGGTCAGCTAAAGCAGAAGTATTTCCAATTAAAAAACCTTCTCTAATACCAATTTCATTTCTAAGCTTATTGGGTATATGAGAGCCGTCAAACTTCGACGTATCGATTCCTGAGTGCACAGTAACTAACTTAGACGAATCAGTAATATCAACTGCAGTGATTTCCTTTATTTTATCCGATACACAAACAATCTTTTTAACTACTTTATGGTTGTATTTAAAAAGAGAACTTGCTTTCTTTTTTATTGGAAAGTCTACCCTTCGGCTTACCACAACAGGCGTTTGATTGCCCAAAATAGCGGCAGCAACTATAGCAAAAGTATGGGCATGTGAATCATGAGTATGAATTAAATCAATGCCTAATTTTTTACACACTGATTTGATGCGTTTTGCAAAAATTATGGCCAACCCACTGCTTTTTTTTGCGGTGAAATAATTCCATCCATTTTCATGGCAGTGCTTCTCCATTGCAGACCCTTTAGCGCACAGAATTATTTGTTGAACTCCACATTCTTCAAGCTCAGCATATAAATAGGCGAGCTGTTGCTCTCCACCTCGCCATGATGGCTCTGAAGAAATATGTAACACCTTCATTGGCTGTTTTGTAATCTTAAATGCTTTGCCCATGATTCAACTTTTTCAGTTTAGTATACTTTAAATATACCGCGTATGCAGAAAATCGAGCAATATCGAACCCAGCTTTTCCATCTAAAAATCCACGATGGACACCATATATTTTAATGAATCTAGCCAAAGCTTTATACCATCGCTTTAAGGCTGCCCCACCTACTTCATTTGCTTTCATCGCTTTCGCTGAAATAGTCGAAAATTTATCAATTTGCTTTAAATGATCAGCTCGTGTATAAAAGGAATAGTGAAGCAAATCTCCCTCAAGATGAGTTATTTTAGATGTTTTTAGCGTAAGTTTTTCATGTATCTCTCCTTCCCAAATAGCGTCTTGTGGTCTAAATATTCGAATTTTAGTATCGGGATACCATGATGAATGATGAACCCAAGTACCACAATAATTTGTTAATCGGTTAAAGCTGTATGCACCGGCAAATCCTTGCTTTTTTTGAGTTGAGATACTACTCAGAAGCTCCTCCGACAATGCTTCGTCTGCATCAAGGCTAAGTATATAGGGATGAGTAGCCAATGAGTTTGCAACGTTTTTTTGCTCGCTATAACCCAACCATTTTTGAGAAACAAACCTACAATTATATGACTTTACGATCTCTTCGGTGCGGTCAGTAGAAAAAGAATCCACCACCACCACTTCATCAGCAACAGACAATACCGAATCGATGCATCGACCAATATTCCGCTCTTCATTAAATGTAATGATAACAACCGAAAGCTTAAAAGCCATAAAACTTATTTTACAGCAAAATAACTATTAATGCGCGAAAGAAGAATCTTATCGCTACAAATAAGTTGGTAAAAAAGGTTATTTGCTAACTTCGCGTCATGGGAAAATTATACTTGGTACCTACGCCTATTGGAAATTTAGATGACATGACGTATCGAAGCATCAAGGTGTTAAATGAGGTTGACGCCATTCTTTGTGAAGACACAAGAACCTCTTCTAGGCTTTTACAACATTATGGTATCCAAAAGAAACTAATTGCCCATCACCAGCATAACGAACATAAAGCAGTGAATAAGGTTATTGAGCATCTAGAACTTGGGGAAACACTAGCACTTATTACGGATGCTGGAACACCTGGAATTTCTGATCCTGGTTTTTTATTGGCACGAGCTTGCGCTGAAGCCGGGATCGATGTGGAGACTTTGCCGGGAGCTACTGCGTTTGTGCCTGCATTGGTCAATTCGGGTTTACCTTGCGATAAGTTTTGTTTTGAAGGCTTTCTGCCTCATAAAAAAGGAAGGCATACCCGATTAACGCAATTAGCTGAAGAAGAGCGCACCATCGTATTTTATGAATCGACACACCGCATTGTAAAATCATTGACTCAAATGGGTGAATATTTCGGTGAAGACCGACGCGCATCAGTTTCTAGAGAATTGACAAAATTGCACGAAGAAAATGTAAGAGGAACACTAGCAGAGCTTGCAAAATACTATACCGACAACATTAGCAAAGGGGAATTTGTCGTAATCGTTTCGGGAAAGCCTTAATTGGTTTCCAAACCATACTTCTTCATGTACTTTTCATACAAATCACTTTGATGACTGCTTAAATCAATGGGCTTCCCGTTGACAAAAGCCACAGAAAGCTTATTTGTGCGCATGTCCAAAGCATCTCCTTCTGAAACAAACAATGTTGCTTTTTTTCCTTTAGCCAACGACCCTACCTCAGTATCAATGCCTAAAATTTTAGCAGCATCCAATGTAATGCTCTGTAAAGCACGTTCCTTTTCCAATCCATAAGCTGCAGCAGTTCCTGCATAAAAAGGTAAGTTTCTCGTGCCCATCGCTTGCATTCTACCATCATTTTGTAGACAAAAAAGAACCCCTTGCTCAGCCAATAAAGCCGGCAGTTGGTAAGGTAAATCTACGGCATCATCCTCTCGTAATGGAAGCTCGTGAACTCTTCGGAGCACCACAGGAATTTCATAATCAACTAAAAGATCTGCAACAAACAAAGCATCGTAAGCACCAACAATCACAGGGGATTTTATTTTCTGCTCGCGAATAAAGTAAATCGCAGAAGACAACTCTTTCGCGTTATTGGCATGAATAAACACCTTCTTCTCGCCAGTAAAAACACCTCTCATGGCTTCAAAGCGAAGATTGGTCTCCAAAACAAAATCTGATTTGGTGTAGGCCTCAGCATGCTCAAAAAAGCGAATTATCTCGTTTTGCTGCTCTTCAAACTTTTTATTTTCACTGTATGTGATGGTCCCACTTTCCCACTTTCGCTCATATACCGATGGCCAATTAATGTGAATAGCATCATCCGTTTTAAGCACCGCGTCTTCCCAATTCCATCCATCTAGGTTAAAGATTGATGATGAACCTGAAATCCGGCCTCCCTGTGGGGTAGATTGCACGATAAGAACACCGTTAGATCGCACTGTTGGGATGATTTTTGAATCGGTATTGTAAGCAACCAAACTTCGGACTTGTGGTGTAATACTGCCAACTTCATCTGCATCACGAGTGGCCCTAACAGCCTCAATTTCTACTAAACCTAACACATTGTTTGGTGAAATCAAACCTGGGTAACTGTGCTGTCCGTTTAGGCGTATTACTTGTTCATATTGACTTGTATCGACACTAAAATCAATGGATCGAATTAAATCAATTTCCCCATCTCTAAATCCAATTGCTGCATTTTTTATAATAGAGCCGTCGCCAATATGCGCAGTAGTACCTAGAATCAATATTGATTTATCTTGCCCAAATACGAACAGTGATGATAAAAATAGTAGCGTTAAAACACTTTGCTTAATTGATTTCATATCCTTCATCTTCTGTAGTGTCACAATCATATAATTCTTTCTCTTTTTTCTCCGGCTGCTTGGTCTTTGCTCCACCTTTTTTAGCAGCTAGCATTTTTTGAACCAGTCGCTCACGCTCCTGACTAACTTGCTTACGCAGTAATTGATCTTTCTCTGCATCGTAATAAATAGCCCCTTCAATAATGGTTTTTTCTACTTTAGCATATATAGAAAGTGGATGAGTAGTCCATAAGACCAAATCCGCATCCTTGCCTTCTTTTATGCTACCAATTCGGTCGTCTAATTGAAGCATTTTAGCCGGATTTAAAGTAACAAACTTTAGTGCCTCTACTTCATCTACACCACCATATTTTACAGCTTTGGCCGCTTCTTGATTTAATCGTCTACCCATTTCTGCATCATCTGAATTAAACCCTGTGGTGATTCCTACTTTATGCATGATTGCACCGTTGTAAGGTATGGCATCATTCACCTCAAACTTATACGCCCACCAATCGGAGAAAGTAGAACCATAAGCGCCATGAGCCTTCATCTTCTCTGCCACTTTGTAGCCTTCTAGTATATGGGTAAATGTATTGATCTTAAAACCCATAGAGTCGGCCACATGCATAAGCATATTAATCTCTGACTGCACATAAGAATGGCACGTAATAAAGCGCTCCTCATTCAATATTTCTACAAGTGCATCCAGCTCTAGATCTCTGCGAGGTGCTACGGCCTCTTTCTTCTCTCGATTACTTTTTGCATTGTACAATTTCCATAAATCGCTGTATTCTTTTGCACGATAAAAATCATCGTAAAACTGCTGCTCCACGCCCATTCTTGTTTGAGGAAAACGTTCTGTTTTGCGATCGCCCCAGTTGGATTGTTTTACATTTTCACCCAAAGCAAACTTTATGTGTCCTTTTGCATTCTCTATGTTCATTTCGTCCGGTGTTTGTCCCCACTTTAATTTAATCAAGGCACTTTGACCTCCAATCGGGTTGGCAGACCCATGGAGGAGCTGAGAAGTGGTAACACCGCCTGATAATTGACGATAGATATTAATGTCATTTGAATTAACCACATCACCAATTGAAACCTCTGCAGAGTTAGCTTGCCCGCTTTCGTTTACTCCTCTGCTTATCGCAATATGAGAATGTTCATCAACAATTCCTGGTGTAAGGTGAAGTCCTTTTGCATCAATCGTTAAGATATTAGGAATCTTTTTAGGGTAGATGATACTTAAATCCAACTTGGGGCCGACATGAGCTATTTTCCCATCAACTATTAACACATCCGTTTCTCTTAGAACACCCTGCGATTCATTGGTCCAAACCGTTGCATTTCTAATAATCATGTTTTGCTGCTGCGGAATAAGCGAATCTCCGAATGCCATATTCGGAAACCATACCTCTCCTCTAGAAAGTGAATCCTGCTTTTCTTGCGGTTTATCTTCCTCTTCAAAGGCTCCTTTTTTAATGGCTCCCCATTTTACCCATTCTCCACTAGGCATCAATGCATTTCCGGTCCATATTCTACTCTTTGATTCACTAATATATCCAGAAAACCGAATAACCTCACTCGAGCCAATAGGTGTAAAAGTTAGCGTAACTTGATTTCCATTTAGAGCTATATTTGCTTTCAATGCAGTGTCGGCGGCTTTAACTTTAGCCGTCAGCTTCGTACTCGATCCTTCAATCGATAATTCAAATTGCTCATTGGTTTCCAAATTTAAATCGTAGGTTCCTCGAATATCTATCGTTGCCATAGAGGCAAAAGCATGCTGTTCACCGTTTACCCATTGCTCATAAACTACAGCATCTTTCTCGTATATCGGTTTAGAAGCAATAAAGAAATTTGCAGGACGCCCTTTTTCAATTCGTCCATTTACATCCTCCAAACTAAACATATCGGCCACATTAGTTGTAACCGCAGCTAGCGCTATCTCGGCAGGCAAACCAGCTTCTATAGCCCTTCTCCAATTGGGCAAAAACTGCTCTACTTTTGGCAGCCCATCAGCAGTGAATGCAAAAGAAACTCCCTCTTCATTTAAAATAGCTGGGTTAAAAGGAGCCATTTCCCAATGTTTCATCTCCGCCAAAGAAACATTCATGGCATCATACGGATTAGTTACATCGTATGCATCAGGGAAACTTAATGGAATGACCATTTTAATCTTCTTTTCTCCGAAGTCTTTGGCTCGAAGGTATTCATCTCCATTCGCCTTCATGATGAATTCAAAACCAAACTCTTTAGCAATCTTATCTGCACGATAAATGGATAAGTAATCTCCCACATCTATTAACTTTGGAAGACTCGCAGTCTCATTTATGCGGGCTAATGTAAGGTTCACTTCTTTGTTTCTATTGGCCGTTTTGTACCAAGCAGCATCATAATGCGTTTGCCGCATAAGTGCTATAATCCCCATCAAAGAAGATGGATAATCCTGACGCGAACTTCCTTTATCAAATGAGTAAGCCGTATATACCTCTTGCTGTTTGAGTGACTGATTATCAGACGCACCTCCAAAACTAACAAGAGCAGCTGTACCTCTTAAAATTCCGTCTTTGTGGTGTGTTATTCCAAGGCCAAAACCATTCATTAAAAACTCGTCTGCCTCTTTCTGATTTCTAGTAAAAAGATCAGCAGCCTTAACTTCTGCCTTAATGGCTTCATTCCAGTTATAAGCACCTTTTTTGTTGGACTCTATCTGGGGCTTTGCAGACCAACCTGACTTTTTAACCTCAGGCATGCCATAACTCGAAAACGGCTCAATAAATGAATGATAGATAAAGGCTCCTTTTAGATCATACACCAAAGCATTAGATGGAATATTCAAGTCTGCTCCCACGCCCTCAATACGTCCATTCTTTACTAAAAGCATCGAATTATCAAGCACTTTCCCAGGTGCTTTTGTGATGGTTGCATTCTTAAATACAATGGTATTATTGTTTGGGTTGCGATTCCCATTCACCGGAAAAGTGACCTGACTAAAACCTGCTTGAAAAAATAGTAAAAAGATGAGTGATGTGAAAAACCTCATAGTAGATAACGTGTTTGATAAATTGAGATCGCTAAAATTAATAAAAGAATGGCAGCTGAATAGTCTCCATGTAGAATTTACCTCGGCTTTTCATTACATTTGAACTTTTAAAATTTACAATTATGTACACAGGATTAATGCATTTGCACTCGGCTTTAAGATATGTCGTATTAGCACTATTAATTATCACTATTATCAAAGCCTTTGCAGGATGGTTTGGAAAGAAAGAATACACTGCAGGAGACAATAAATTGAGTCTTTTTACTTTTATCAGTGCGCACACGCAACTCCTAATTGGACTTATTTTATATGGCATTAGCCCTGTTGTGAAAGCTGGATTAGGAGATATGGCAAATGCGATGAAAGATCCAATTATGCGTTTTTGGACCGTAGAACATGCGCTATCAATGATCGTTGCAATAGCCATCATTACTTTAGGAAGAATCATGAGCAAAAAAGGAACAACTGATGCGGCTAAACACAGAAGAATTGCTGTATATTACTTACTTGCGTTGGTATTAATTTTTTCTGCAATTCCTTGGCCATTTTCAGCAGTAGCTCGTCCTTGGTTTTAACCCATAAATTGAGTAATTTCTCTACATGAATCTACACGAAACCATTGAAAAGAAAGATGAAACCGCCGTTTTGGTTGGTATCATTACGCAAGAACAAGACGAGGCCAAAGTAGAAGAATACCTTGACGAGTTGTCGTTTTTAGCGTTAACAGCAGGAGCCACTGAAGCAGCACGGTTTACCCAAAAAATCTCTACTCCAAACCCTAAGACTTTTGTAGGTTCAGGTAAGCTAGATGACATTGCTGCTTATGTGAAAACACATAACATTCAAATGGTGATTTTTGATGATGAGCTGAGCCCATCTCAATT
>CBFHZL010000016.1:0-6932 GCA_965660325.1 uncultured Acidiluteibacter sp. | reverse complement strand
ACTGCTGAGGCAAGAACTCAAGTAGAGTTAGCACAATACGAGTATTTGCTTCCTCGACTAACAAGAATGTGGACCCACCTTTCTCGTCAAAAAGGTGGTATTGGTATGCGTGGACCCGGGGAAACAGAGATTGAAACGGATAGGCGTATTATTCGAGATAAAATCGCCTTACTGAAAGCAAAGCTTAAAAAGATTGACAAGCAAAAAGCGACACAGCGAAAAGGTCGTGAACAAATGATCCGTGCTGCTTTGGTTGGATATACAAACGTTGGTAAGTCTACACTTATGAACTTATTAACGAAATCAGATGTATTTGCTGAAAACAAATTATTTGCAACGCTAGACACTACCGTTCGGAAGGTGGTGGTTGGGAACCTCCCATTCCTGCTCTCAGACACCGTAGGTTTTATCCGAAAACTTCCACACCACTTAGTTGACTCTTTTAAATCAACATTAGATGAAGTGAGGGAAGCAGATGTATTGATTCACGTGGTTGATATTTCTCATCCTAATTTTGAAGAACACATCAACACGGTAAAAGAAACATTGAAGGACTTGAACGCACTTAACAAGTCTACTATTATGATCTTCAATAAAATTGATGCTTTTACTTACGTCAAAAAAGACGAAGATGATTTAACACCAAAGACCAGAGAAAACTACTCTTTGGAAGAATTAATGAAAACCTGGATGGCTAAAGAAAACTATCCGTGTATCTTCATTTCAGCGCATAAAAAAATCAACATCGATGGTTTGCGAGATCTGTTGTATGAAACCATTAAAGACCAGCATTTAAGGATTTACCCACACCGTATGTTGTATTAAACCGAACTTTTGCGAATACAATGGCAAAAGCTTAATTCTTGATTTTCTTTTTAATTAAAATTTTTTAATCAAGAAATTGTACTCCCTAAAAAAGCAACCAATACGAAAGAATTAGCGATCTCTATTGACTGCGACTATTGCTTCAAAAAACTATTCAGGCTTATTATCCCTTAAGCAAAAGTCTGTAAATCAGTGAGTTTTTTATACACCCCGTTTTGAGCGATTAACTCATCGTGAGAACCTTGCTCTGCTATTTCTCCATCTTGTAGCACCACAATTTCATCTGCATGCTGAATAGTTGACAAGCGGTGGGCAATGACAATAGAGGTTCTATTCTGCATTAGTTTGTATAACGCTTCTTGAACGAGCTTTTCGGATTCTGTATCCAAAGCAGATGTCGCCTCATCTAGAATCATAATTGGCGGATTTTTCAATACTGCTCTGGCAATACTAACACGCTGTTTCTGACCACCCGAAAGTTTACCACCTCCATCTCCAATATTGGTTTGATATCCATCCGGCATCTTTTCAATAAATTCATGCGCATTTGCAATTTTGGCCGCTTCAATTACAGCTTCCATGGTTGGATTCTCTACACCTAATGCGATATTATTAAAAATGGTATCATTAAACAGAATCGACTGCTGAGATACAATTCCCATCAATGCTCGTAAATCTTTAATTCGGTATGATTTTATTGACTTTCCATCTAACGTAATGGAGCCATTCTTTGCGTCATAGAAACGAGGTAATAGATCCACTAGAGTGGATTTTCCACCTCCGGACTGACCAACTAAAGCAACTGTTTGTCCTTTTTTTATTTCTAAATTAATGTGCTTTAAAACAGTCGTTTTTCCATAAGCAAAACTTACATCGTCGAACTTTATAGCGGTACTAAACCCAACTACTTCTTCTGGCTTAGGTATTTCAACGATGGTATTTTCTGCCTCAATCACTGCATCAATTCTTTCTGTTGAAGCAGCTCCTTTTTGAATATTGTAGTATGCTGTAGATAAAGACTTAGCTGGAGTCAATAATTGAAAAAACATGGCAATAAAAGCTAAAAATCTTGGCCCAGTAAAGTCTCCTGACTCGTCAAAAACCATATTTCCGCCATACCAGACGAGTAACATCATTACAGTAGCTCCAAGGAACTCACTCATTGGAGAAGCCAAATCACGTTTGCGAAACATGCTCAACATGGTATTTCGATAAATTTCATTAACCCCGTTAAACTTTTTATTTGCTTGATCTTCTGCATTAAATGCCTTAATAATTCGCAAACCTGTTAGCGTCTCCTCCACATTTGATAACAGCTCCCCCATTCTCACTTGAAGTTTAGATGATGTGCGCTTTAAGCTCTTCCCTATTCTTCCAATAATAAATCCACTTATGGGTAGCAAGATGAAAGCAAAAACAGTCAGCTCTGCGTTTATTCCTACCATAAAAACGAGGGATGCAACAATAGAAATCGGATCTCGGAATAACATTTCTAGGGAGTTCATAATCGACCATTCAATTTCCTGAACATCCCCTGTAATTCGACTTATAATGTCTCCCTTTTTTTCTTCAGAATAATAAGCTAATGGCAGCACGAGAATTTTATCATACACATCTCTTCTGATATCTCTAACTACACCACTTCTAATAGTTGCTATAAAAAACTTAGCGAAATAGCGAAATAAGTTCTTTAGAAAAAATAAAACAGAAACAACAATGCATACAAATAGCAAGGCTCCTTCTTGACCGCTAGATTCAATGTATGGTGTCATTTTGTAATTAAATAATGCCTCCACATAATCTGAGCTAAAATCAAATTCAGGCTCTATCGTAACAGGCTCCGCATCGCCAAAAAGCAGCGAAAGTAATGGCAAAAAAGCAAGAATGGATAATAAGTGAAGTACCACTTGAATAATATTGCTCGTTACACTTAAGATAGCGAACATTTTGTAAGGCTTTATATACCTAAGAACTTTGACTAAACTCTTCATTGCTTGAAATTAAATATCTAATAAAACCCAGTTCTTAAAAGGGAAAAAGTGTTTTCCACCGTTTAAATTACGCTCTAGCCATGAAATAGCTTTATACTTTGGTTTTTCATGCTTGAATAGTGGTCTATCGGGCTTCTTGTTAGAGGTATAATTAAGCGTGTCGCCCCAACTGAAGTCAGCCATTTTTTCTTTCATAACAGCCGGATGAGTATCAGTGAACTTTGGAAGTTTTTTTAGCGGTCCATAGTCGAAATCCTCCACTCTATTCTTATATAAATCATTTGCTTTAGCATCCCCTTTATGAATGGAGTCTAAGGCTTTCTTTTTGCTTTGCATATACTTTGGCGGACGAACCCACCCGTAATGATATATATATGCTTCTAATGGAGCAACGTGAAGCCGATGTGTTCCTTCAGACTCTCGATAACTTTTCCCATCAAAGTTGGGTATCCTTCTAAACGATTGAGCCGACTCAAATGAATGGATATCGGGTTTGTTACGAACTATTCTTACTTCATTTTGGTACCATCCGTGGTGATCGATGTAGTGCTCGTAATCACCAAAAAAGTGACGGTATTTGAATAGCAACCCTTCTACTTGCTCATTGTCTAATAATTCTTCGCAGCGTTCTTGAATATGCGGCAAATATTTTTCGTGAACAACTTCATCAGCCTGCACATAAAACAACCAGTCACCTGAGCAGTGGCTCATGGCAATATCTGTTTGATGTGCATTTTCAGTACCATTAGGATACTTTTCAGTATCCCACTCTGAATGTATAATCTTTAATTTAGGTGAATCGATCGACTCTAAAATCTCTAACGTATTGTCGTCCTCATCTCCCTTACCCAAAACAAAGACAAACTCATCGCAGATTGGCAATATGGATAATATTGATTCTTTAATTGGATAGTACAACTTGGAGGTATTTCTACCAAAACTAAATCCGCTTATTTTCATTCAGTCTATATTTTTTTGCTAATTGTGGTCAAAGTTATTGATTCCTTTTAACATCAAAGTAACAGATATATCGGTAAGATAAATATATATTGCTATTCATTTAATAACTTTGCTTTATGGATAGCTTAAGACAAAGCAAAGTAGCACGTTTACTACAGAAAGAAATAGGCGATATTTTTATCAAAGAATACCGTTCACCACTCCCTGGAATTATGGTATCAATCACACAAGTCCGCGTTAGCCCTGATCTTGGAGTAGCGAAAGTGTATGTTAGCTTGTTCCCTGCAACAGACAAACAAGAAGCCCTTGCCGACCTTAAAAGAAAAACCTCAGAAATTAGAGGATTTTTAGGAAATCGTGTGGGTAAGCAATTACGCGTTATTCCTGAACTTATCTTTTATTTGGATGATTCGTTTGACTATGCTGAAAAAATTGATCAATTGCTGAAAAAATAATGAGCATCATAAGCATAAAAAAGACGGAAAACGAAGAGGAGAAGGTTTGGGTTGGTAAGCAAATTGGCCGATCGACTTTTCTGAGACGTTTATTTCATCTCTCGTCAAACTACCTCATCTTAAGAAGCTGGTACATCCGAAAGGAAATCAAAAAGTGGTCTAAAAAGGATCATACAGATGTAAATATACTAGATGCAGGTTCTGGGTTTGGTCAATGTGCTTATTACTTATCATCACTTAATCCGAAATGGAATATTTTTTCATTGGACATCAACCGTGATAAAGTATGTCAATGTAATTCTTTTTTCAATGAAATAGGCAGGCAAAATGTTGTCTTTAGAACAGGTGACATCAATGAATATGTAAGTAAAGAGGCGTACGATCTAGCTCTATCAATTGATGTCTTAAATTATATTGAGAATGATGATCAAGTCATTCAAAACATATTCGATTCACTAAAGCCATTCGGCACATTTTTGCTGTCGGTGCCAACCTGCCACTCCGAATTCGATATATTTCCTATTCAAACAGAAAAGCAAAAACTGAATCCTGTACGAATAGGATACAAGAAAAAAGAACTAGTAAAGAAAGTAAAAGCGGCAGGATTTAAAATTGAATACATTGCATTTACATACGGAAAAGCAGGGAAGTGGGCATATAATTTAGCCATTAGATGGCCCCTCAAAGCGTTACAACTAGCTAAATTATTAGTAGTGTTACTTCCATTTTACTGGATTATCTCTGTACCAATTGCGCTAATATTGAATGTTTATGATATGTTTGCTAAAAACCGAAATGGCGAAGGATTGATTATTCGAGCAATTAAAGAACAATAAACACGTAACCTGTAATACCTATGAATCTTCCTTTACACATAGCGCGTAGGTATCTCTTTTCTAAGAAATCAAAAAACATCATCAACATCATTTCATGGATTTCCATGATTAGCATTGGTGTAGGTAGTTTGGCATTAATCGTAGTACTTTCTGTATTTAATGGATTACAATCATTAGTAGAGTCTATGTATGAAAACTTTGAGCCAGACTTGAAGATTACCATCGTAGAAGGTAAAACGATTGATTTATCAGACTTTCCACTTGACTCCATAACACAACTTGAAGGTGTAAAAGACTATACAAAAGTTATTGAAGAAGTAGTGGGTGTTAAAAATGGCGCCAATCAAGGAATAGCCACCTTAAAAGGAGTCGATAACACCTTTCTCTCCATGACGAATATAGACACAGCACTGATAGACGGGCAGGCAGTTCTAGAAAGCAATGGAGTTAACTACGGGCTCGTTGGGTATGGCATAGCCTCTAAACTCGCTTTATACTTGGACAACGGTCAGAACCTAACCATTTACATTCCGAAAAGAGGAAGCACAAGTAGCTTAAACATTAGTAATGCCTTTACATTTAAACAAATAACTCCTTCAGGTATTTTCTTTATCAATCCTGAATTTGATGAGAAATACATTATTGTGCCGTTTGATTTTTTAGCGGAAGCCACACAAAGAACTAATCAAATTACTGCATTAGAGCTTACTATTGACAATCCGAACCAATTAGAGGCCATCCAGCTCCAAATGAAAAAGATTCTTGGAGACGAATATGTAGTTAAAAACAGGTACGAACGAAATGCCTTATTGTATAAAACCAATCAAGCTGAAAAATGGGTTACTTTTATGATCTTGGCCTTTATATTACTCATCGCTGCATTTAATATTTTATCTTCTCTAACGATTCTGATCATGGATAAGAAAGAAGATATCAAAGTGCTCAGAAGTATGGGAGCAAGCAAACGATTGATCAAAAAGATTTTCTTCGCTGAAGGCATCCTTATCAATGCCATTGGTGCAGGAGGCGGACTACTGCTAGGGACAGTCATTTGCTTATTACAGCAGTATGTAGGTCTGCTTAAATTGGGCGGTGGAATTGTAGAGTACTATCCTGTAGAAATACAACCACTAGACTTTATGCTCATCGCTTTTACAGTAATGGTAATTGGTGGATTTTCATCCTATTTTCCAGTAAAGCTACTGACCAAAAAATTACTGTAATAGCTCTACCCCTTGAAAGTTTTCTTTAATCGAGTCAAATGTTTCAAAAAGCTCCGCTTGATGGTCGAGAGTGACCAATTGCATTCGATATTCTTTAAAGTGTGGAATTCCCTTAAAGTAGTTGGTATAATGCCTTCTCATTTCCATTATTCCGTTTCGTTCCCCTTTCCACTTGATGGACATTTCTAAGTGTCTTCTTGCTGCCTCTAAGCGCTCATCAAATGTAGGACCGTCCAATTGCTCACCTGTGGCCAAATAGTGTTTAATCTCTCTGAAAATCCATGGATAACCAATACTCGCTCGACCGATCATCACACCATCAACCCCAAAACGCTCTTTATATAACTTTGCTTTTTGAGGTGTATCGATATCACCATTACCAAAAACAGGAATGTGCATTCGAGGGTTGTTCTTCACTTCAGCAATTAAGCTCCAATCAGCCTCCCCTTTGTACATCTGTTTACGCGTTCGACCGTGAATAGATATTCCTTGAATACCAACATCTTGAAGACGCTCAGCGACCTCTACAATATACTTTGTATTGTCATCCCAACCTAAGCGAGTTTTCACCGTTACCGGCAAATTTGTTGACTTTACAATTTCAGCCGTCATCCGAACCATCTTAGGAATATCTTGTAAAAT
>CBFHZL010000015.1:0-30382 GCA_965660325.1 uncultured Acidiluteibacter sp. | reverse complement strand
AGCATTGAACGATTTGAACGGATTTGCCAAACCAACAACTACTCCATTAATCAACGAACCTACTTTTTGATTAATCCTATTTACTCTTATAAATTTAACTTAAAAGAAACCAAGCAGATCGGCATAATTTCTAAAATACCATACTTACGAAACTACCTTACAACAGGAATGTATTATTTGGTTCAAAAGAAAGGTGAAGGTGAATAGATACTGATTCACTAAAGACACACTCTGAACCCAACAGTGGTAATAAACCCGTTAGAATAAATCCCTTTCTCTGGAAGGTTATCTTCTGTTGCTCTGGATCCCACTCCTCCTAATTCAATAAAGTAATTAAAAGTAGGATCAAAGAAAAATTCGAATCCAAATAAACCATATCCGCCAAAAACGGCATTTTTTGAAGAAAAGCGCTGATTAGGTAATATAGCAATAGCACCTCCTTCGCCATACAATCCAATATTTTTACTAATCATAGCCTTCGGAGAAGATAAACCAAGCATCACATTCGCGTAATCAGACCATGTAGACTGATTATTGTAAATGTGCTGATTCCACATCCAATTTCCTCTGAGGTGAATTACCAGTCGATCATTTATGATAGCAGGAAATGCAACATTTAAACCAATCCCAAAATCTTGTTGAAATTGGTTTAATTGAAAACCCAGATCAAATCCTTTGTTGCTTTTTAAGTCATTCTGAGAAAACCCCTCACAATAAAAAAACATTAATAAGGTGGTCAAAAAAATTTTAGTTTTCATCGCATTCGTTTTTAAGGGTTAATATAGCTTTTTAAATGGGCAACATATTTTTCAAATGCAGTAATTCCTGTAGTGGTAATTTTACAAGTAGTCAATGGTCTCTTGCCTTTAAAGGTCTTTTCAATAGCAATATATTTCGCTTTTTCCAACTTATCTAACTGTACACTTAAGTTACCTGCTGTTGCTGCCGTTTTTTCTTTTATAAATGTGAAATCTGCTGACTCTAGACCTATCAAAAGCGATACAATTGCCAGTCTCAACTCTGAATGAAGTAGTGGATCTAGTTTCTTAAACATGCTTTTTAAATCTATGTAACATAATGTGTCCTGGAATGATATAAGAAACAATAATTGCTAAGGCAATGATTAGTAGCTGGTTTTCAAAATTTAGATAACTTGCAACTAATGACAAAGCAAAACATGCGGCCCCTCCAAAAATTAAAGGTCTAAAATGAATCACTCTCCCGGTGATAAATGTGCCGATGGCATACAACAGTATAAAAATTGGATAACTGGACTCAATGCCAATTTTTGGCATTAATAGGATTACAACTGCAAGTGCTAAACCTAAGCCAACCCAAACCTGATTAATAGCTCGATTAATGGCACTTTCTGCCCGCTTCTTTCTCCCTTCTTTGATAGATAGAATTGCAGTAATCACTCCACCTAGACCCATTAAAACAGGCCAACCAATCCAATGCATCTGATAGTCTGTATATACAAGTAAAATATAATTCATTAAAGCTGCAACTAAAACCAACCAGCCCCAAAGTAAGTAATGAACTCCATTATATGAAAATTCGGATTTTGCTTGCGCGATCATCTCCTCTATTAATTGTATACTTTTTGATGTTTCCATATTTTTATAAATTAGTTTATAATGTAAACCAAAGTTACAAAATAGTTCTATACGAACAAGAGTCTTAAAAATTTAATACCCTAATGCGTTCTTAAAGAAGGTATTTATTGGCCTCATCGCCATGAAATACCCCTCCATTACATGCAATAAATCTGATGATAACAGTACTTTTGGAGGTAATGAAGTCCTAAAATAAAATTGCTTATTGTAAATCATTGGTTCAGTTTCAGCGGCAGGCTGCAACTCTCTTGGCAACCTCACATTCTTTGCGCCGAGCACTTCCCCAAAGTGCCTTTTAAATGAGGCGTCGTTGATTACCTCTTTAAATTCAGAAGGATTATTTGCTATGTGGTAACGAATATCTTCTAGTTGCTCTTTTCCGGGCTGAAAAACACCCCCATAAATAGTGATTCCGTTAGGACCCAATTCGAAGTACATCCCAGGCATTACTTTGTCCTTTTTGCCCCCTGACGAAATGATTGCAGAAACGAATGTTTTATACGGACGTTTATCTTTTGAAAAACGAATATCTCGGTTGATTCTAAAAATCAAATTCTTCGGCTCTTGTACCAAAGTTGATTCATACTTTGCTAAGTGCATAGCCAATTCACCTACAAAGCTTTTGAACGGCTCTTTAATTGTTTGCTCGTATCGCTTTCGATTCTCATCAAACCAGTCCTTATGGTTATTTGGTGCAAGCTCAATAAAAAATTGAATAAAATCAGGAGAAAAGTAAGTCTTCATAATTCATAGCATAAAAAAAGGCTCTACTAAAATAGCAGAGCCTAATCTATTATATCAAATTAGCATTACGCTAATACTTCTTTAATTTGATCAGCCGCTTCTTGCAATAAAATAGCTGAATGAACTTTCAATCCAGAGTCGTCGATAATTTTCTTCGCTTCTTCTGCATTTGTTCCTTGCAAACGCACAATAATTGGAACAGGAATGTCACCAATATTTTTATACGCATCCACGATACCTTGTGCAACTCGATCACATCTTACGATACCACCGAATATGTTTACCAAAATAGCTTCTACATTATCATCCTTCAAGATAATTCTAAATGCTTTTTCTACACGCTCTGCATTAGCAGTACCACCTACATCCAAGAAGTTAGCCGGATTACCACCACTTAGCTTAATAATGTCCATAGTTGCCATTGCTAGACCGGCCCCGTTAACCATGCAACCTACGTTTCCGTCAAGATTTACAAAATTAAGGCCTGCTTCACCTGCTTCTACCTCAGTTGCATCCTCTTCTCTGACATCTCTCATCTCTGCCAATGCTTTCTGTCTGTATAGTGCATTAGCATCAATCGAAACTTTAGAATCAACAGCGATAATTTTATCATCGGAGGTTTTCAATACAGGATTAATTTCAAATAGTGCTGCATCAATTCCATCATAAGCGGCATACAATGAGTAAACAAACTTTACCATTTGTTTAAATGATTGACCAGATAGTCCTAAGTTAAAAGCAATTTTTCTTGCTTGAAATCCTTGTAATCCAATAGCAGGATCAATTTCCTCAGTAAAAATTAAGTGCGGTGTCTTTTCAGCTACTTCCTCAATATCCATTCCACCTTCAGTAGAATACATAATCATATTTCTACCTGTAGCTCTATTTAAAAGAACTGACATGTAAAATTCTTCGGTTTCACTTTCTCCGGGATAGTAAACATCTTGTGCTACCAAAACTTGGTGTACTTTTTTACCTTCTTTTGAAGTTTGTGGAGTAACCAATTGCATACCTAAAATTTGATCAGCAATTTCTTTCACTTCATCAAGCGACTTGGCTAACTTAACACCACCACCTTTACCTCGGCCACCTGCATGAATTTGAGCTTTAATTACCCACCAACTAGTGCCAGTTTCTTCTGTTAACTTTTTTGCTGCTTCTACCGCCTTTTCAGGGGTGTCTGCTACAATACCTTCTTGAATAGCTACGCCATAGCTTTTCAATGTTTCTTTTGCTTGATACTCGTGAATATTCATTAAAATATGTTTTTATCAACTAAAATATTGGAATTCCAAAAGTAGCACTTATTTACTTTTTAGAAAATAAAAAATGGATAGAATTCGATATACCTTAATAATATATTTTAGTACTTTTCTCGTTTATGAGCAAAATCATATTACAAGCAGATCAAATTATAAAAACTTACGGAGATTTAAAGGTGCTGAAAGGCGCAAGCTTATCAGTAACTGAAGGGGAAATAATATCAATAGTTGGTGCCTCAGGTGCCGGAAAAACAACACTATTGCAAATTTTAGGAACCCTTGAGCAACCTGATTCTGGAATACTCTCAATAAAAAATACAGATACCACTGCCCTTTCCGATAAAAAACTTTCTTCTTTTAGAAATGAAAATATCGGCTTTGTCTTTCAATTTCATCAGCTGCTACCTGAGTTTACAGCCCTAGAGAACATTTGTATACCAGCATTTATTAAAGGAATTTCTAGAAACGAAGCTGAAAAAAAGGCAGTGCACCTTTTGAAGCTGCTAAATTTGGAAAAAAGAACCTTACACAAACCATCCCAACTATCTGGTGGAGAACAACAACGCATAGCAATAGCAAGAGCTTTGATAAATTCTCCTGAAATAATTTTTGCAGATGAACCAAGTGGTAATTTAGACTCAAAATCATCTGAAGAACTACACAATTTATTCTTTAATCTAAGGGATGAAATAGGCACATCATTCGTTATCGTCACTCATAATAATGAGCTTGCAAATATGACTGATAGAAAACTTACGATAAAAGATGGTGCGTTTTAGTCAGACAGCACTAATTAGAAATAACAAACAGTAAATTGAACAAAGCTCCTTTTACCTGTATCTCCCTTTGAGTTGGAGCATTAGTTATTAACAATCTTACTACCCAAAATTGTGTTGCTTTTAAATTTTAACTAACTTTATGAGTTGATTATAAATAAACTATATTATGAAAAAACGAATACTAACTGTAGGCTTAATGTTTTTTGCATTATTAGGTTTCTCTCAAACCTATATTAATGAAGACTTTAGCACTGCAACTGGAACTACACCACCAACAGGGTGGGCAAATATAGACTCTACTACAAGTGGAGAGATTTGGACCTTTGATAACCCTGGTGCGAGAACATTAAATGCTCCTATATCAAACCCCGCAGCTATAATAGATAGTGATAACAATGGTACAGGTGGGGCTGAAGATACTTATCTTGAAAGTCCTTCCTTTAACGCCAATGGAGCTAGCTTAGTTTTATTAACATTTGACCATTACTTCCAGAGTGGATTTGGCGGTAGTGGGACTATCGAAGCTTTCAATGGAACTACTTGGGATTCGATTACAACCTATTCAGCTGTTACAACTGCTAACCCACAAACTGATACAATAGACATTTCTGGGAGCGTTAATGCTACAACAATGGGACAAGTTCGATTCAGATGGCAAGGAAATTACAGTTGGTATTGGATAATTGACAATATCAAAGTCTTTACACCTGCCGCAAATGATATAGGGATTACCTCAATAGTAGACCCTATCAGTTCTACTGCATTAACTTCAACAGAAGCAATAACTGTGGACATAAGAAATTATGGTTCGTCTGCTGCTGCTAACTTTCCAGTAACATTCATTGTGGACGGAGGAACACCAGTAACTGAAACTGTAGCAGGACCAGTGCCTGTTTCAGGAAACTTCTTGTACACTTTCACAGGAACAGGAGACTTTTCCTCACCGGGTGCTCATACATTAGAGACTTACACAGCTCTTTCAGGTGATGGAGATTTAACTAACGATACATTAAGTGCTACAATAACTAAATTCACAGGAGTTACATCTTTCCCATATTTTGAGAACTTTGAAAATGGAGACGGACAATGGGTTTCAGGTGGTGCAAATAATTCGTGGCAATATGGCGCTCCAGCAAACTCAGAAATAAATTCTGCTGCTAGTGGTGATAGCGCATGGGTAACAAACCTCACCGGTCAATACAATGTAAATGAAAGCTCTTTTGTGGAAAGTCAGATTTTTGACTTCACCTCATTAACAGCACCGGTATTTAGTGCGAAGGTTTACTGGACCTCAGAAAATTCTTGGGACGGTACTGTTTTGCAAAGTTCTATCGATGGCGGTGCCACTTGGCAAAAAATTGGTGCTATCGGTGACCCTAATAATTGGTACAATGACAATTCTATCAATGGCCTTTCTTCAGGACTTGAGCCTTCCGGTGAAGGTTGGACAGGAGATGCAGGAAATAATGGTAGCCAAGGTTGGGTAACCGCAAAACATGACCTAACAACTTTAGCGGGTGAGCCATCAGTTAAATTTAGATTCGCTTTTGGTTCAGACGGATCCGTAACTCGAGAGGGATTTGGTTTTGATGATATTACAATCTATGAAACACCTGCTATAGACGCTGAGCTTTTATCAATTGTAGACCCTATAAGCGGATGCGGACTTGGTAACGAAATAGTTTCTGTTCAAATTGTAAATGCAGGGCTTAACAATATCTCCAACTTCCCAGTAGCGATTCAAGTAAATAATGGAACTCCACTAATTGAAACAGTTACTGCGACAATGTTTCCTTTAGACACGTTACTTTATACGTTCACTGGTACAGTAAATTTAAGCACCATAGGAACATATTCATTGAAAGCATATACCGGAATAACAGGCGACGGGTTAAATTCTAATGATACCGCTTTAAAAACAGTTACTGCTATACCTACCATATCATCATTCCCTTACACAGAGAGTTTTGAAACTGGTAATGGTGGATGGATTTCTTCAGGGACATCAAACAGCTGGGCGTTAGGAGTACCTTCAGGTTCTGTCATTGACACTGCCTTCAATGGTACACAAGCTTGGGTAACCAATCTTTCAGGAGTATACAATAATAATGAATTGAGTTTTGTTACTTCAGCTTGTTTTGATTTTACTAGCCTAACTACTCCTATCATAGCCTTTAATATTTGGTATGATGCAATCACTTCTAACGATGGAGCTTTGCTTCAAGCTAGTATTGATGGCGGTGCAACATGGTTTACGACAGGTGCATTTGGTGATCCAAATAACTGGTACAACGACAACACAATTTTTGGCTTAAATGGAGTAGATCCTAACCAAGAAGGATGGACAGGAAATGGAACAGCAGGTTCTAACGGCTGGTTAGCTGCTAGAAGATCGTTACCTTTATTAGGCGGAGAACCATCAGTTAGATTCCGATTTGTATTTGGCTCAGATGGTTTTACCCAAGCTGACGGTTTTGCATTTGATAATGTTTCCATTTTTGAAACACCATCTACTGATGCTGGTTTAGTAGAAATAGTTGACCCAACAAGCGGCTGTGGATTATCTGCTGCAGAAAGTGTTTCGGTAAGAGTTGTAAATGACGGTGCAGTAAATCTTACAAGTACTCCTGTTTATTTAGAAGTAAATAGCATGTTAATGTTATCAGATACAATTAATGCAACTATTCTTCCGGGAGATACATTATTGTATACGTTTAACAATACAATTGACTTATCCACCATAGGAAATTACACGTTAAAAGGATACACGGGATTAGCTACGGATGCTCTACCTGTGAATGATACGACGTTAAAGCAAGTCGTTAACATTCCTATTTTCGGATCATTTCCTTACAATGAAGGGTTTGAAAGCGGCAACGCAGGTTGGACCGTAGGTGGAACAAACACTACTTGGGAATTAGGAACTCCTGCAAATACAGTTATAACAGGAGCTGCATCAGGTGATTCTGCCTGGGTAACTAATTTAACAGGACTATACAATCCAAATGAAAATGGATTCGTAGAGTCACCTTGTTTTGATTTTACCGGCCTAGTAGCACCAATAGTATCAATTGATGTTTGGTGGAATTCTGAATTTTCTTGGGATGGAGCTGTTTTACAGTCATCAATAGATGGTGGTACAACTTGGCAAATTGTTGGAGCATTTGGCGATCCTGATAACTGGTATACCGATAATACTGTAAATGGTCTAATTAGCTCAATAGAGCCTTCTGGGCAAGGATGGACAGGTAGAGCTTCATCTTCGAATGGAAGTAATGGTTGGGTAACAGCTATCCATAAGTTAAATGGACTCGGTGGAGTTGGTGGTGTAATCTTTAGAATAGGATTTGGTTCGGATGGATCAGTTCAAGACGAAGGGTTTGCATTTGATAACTTCCAAGTTTATGAATCACCTGCTATCGATATTGCTGCGAACACAGTAACTCGACCTTTAGTTGGATGTGGATTAGGAAATTCAGAAATAGTTGCAGTCTCTTTAGAAAATAAAGGAACTGATACACTTACAAACTTCCCGCTTTACTACAGTGTAAATGGAACTCCTATTAATAGTCCTGAAACATATACAGATACGCTATTACCAGGTGCAAGTGGTGTATATGAGTTCAGTACTACTGCAAATTTAGCAGCAATTACAACTTACACGATTAGAGCCTATGCAACAATTCCAGGGGATTTTGATATTACTAATGATACAGCTACTGTTTCATTAACTAATATTGCGCCGCTTACTAATCCATATACTGAAAACTTCGATTTATTAGCGGATGGTGTTTCTGACTTTTCTCCAATTCGATGGAGCTCAACAAATGCAGGGTTCTATGAATGGAGAGCAGAAACTTCAAATACCAGCTCAACATCAACAGGTCCAACAGCAGGAAATGGAGGAATTGGAACGTACATTTACTCTGAGGCATCAAGTGGAACTGCAGGTGATACTATTTACTTAGAGTCTTCATGTATTGATATCTCTCCTGTAAATGGAACGAATAGTTCTACTAGATTAGATTATTGGTATCATATGTATGGTGCAGATATAGTTGCATTAGGTTTGGAGATAGACTCTGCAGGAACTTGGACATTAATTGATACCATTGTTGGACAGCAACAAACAGCAAACGCAGATACTTTCAGACTAAGAAGTTTGGATTTAAGTGCATATCAAGGTCAAGGAGTAACTTCTTTCAGGTTCTGGACAATAAAAGGGGCTTCATTTAATGGTGATGTTGCTATAGATGATTTTAGAGTTTACGATACTGTAGGTGTTAACCTATCCGTTGATTCGATCACTTCACCGATTACTAACTGTGGTTTGGGTGCAAATGCAGCAGTTACTGTTAGTATATCGAACAAAGGGTTATCAGCTGTTTCAAACTTCCCAATTTCATATGTTTTGAATAATGGAACTCCTGTAACAGAAACTGTTACTTCTACTGTTATACCAGGAACTAGCTTTAGCTATACGTTTAACTCTACAGTTAACTTACAAACTGTTGGTAGCTATGATATAGAAGTTTATTCAGCTGTAACAGGTGATGGAGACCCAACAAATGATACCGTGATGACAAGTATTGTTAGTGGATTTGCTCAGGTATTAGACAACAACAATACATTCTATGGAAATGATTTCGAAGGAGCAACTAATAATTGGGTTTCCTACGGGACAAATAACTCGTGGGAAATAGGAACCCCAAGTACCTTCTTCATTAATGGGCCTTACAATGGCAATAATTCGTATGTGACATCTGCAGCAAATAACCACAATGCGAATGAGATGTCTTATATAGAAACACCGTGTTTTGATCTATCATACTTCAATTCTTCAGATGTGTTTGATATGAATTTTTATATGTTATTCAAGTCTGAGGCTAGCCAAGATCAACTTTGGATGGAGGTTACTACAGATAATGGTAATACATGGAACAAGGTTCAAGCCGATGTTGCATCAATAAACTTCTACAATAATACTGCTGATGAAGTATGGGAAGGGTTTTCTACAGGAGGTGTTGGTAGCTATATCCCTGTAATTAATTCTATTTCTAATATAGGAGGTTTATCGCAAGTTAAATTCAGATTTGCTTTTATCAGTAATGGTACTATTGAAAATGATGGTTTCTCTATTGACCAATTTAGAATAGAGACACCATTGTATACCGGCATCAATGCTAATTCAATAAGTGCAGCTGACTTCAATTTATTCCCGAACCCAACCAAAGATATGGTTACCATCGGATTTGAGAATGTTGAAGAAGGCCAGTACAACTTATCAATAGTTGACGTTAAAGGTCAGGAAGTAAGCAATGAATTGTTTACAGTGACATCAAGCAATACGAAAAAAGTAATGGATCTTTCAAATATTGAGAAAGGAGTATACTTTGTAAGAATAGTGAGCGGTGAAACAACCGTAACAAAGAAGTTGATTGTAAAATAAACACAATCGCTGACTTTTTAAACCCTGCTTCGTTCATTCGAAGCAGGGTTTTTTATTTTAAAAAAGAACTCAGGAGTAACCATGAATGTTTAATTATATTTGAACTTTAAAGTGAACATTGAACTATGGCTAAAAAGATAGATTTAGAAAAAAGTAAGAATGATGATAGCATGCGACTGCTCATTTCTCAAATGAATAGAAAGCTGGAAAAAATTTACTTAGGCGGTGGACAAAAGCGCATTGAAAAACAACATGCAGAGGGAAAACTAACAGCAAGAGAGCGAATAGACTTTTTGTTGGACAAAAAGTCAAAATCCATAGAAATAGGTGCATTCACTGCAGATGATATGTACAAAGAATACGGCGGCTGTCCTTCAGGAGGAGTGGTGATAAAAATTGGCTATGTCAGCGGTAAGCAATGCATCGTAGTAGCTAATGATGCTACCGTAAAAGCAGGAGCTTGGTTTCCAATCGCAGCTAAGAAAAACTTGAGAGCTCAGGAAATTGCCATGGAAAACCGCTTACCGATTATCTATTTAGTAGATAGTGCAGGCGTATTCCTTCCATTACAAGACGAAGTATTTCCTGATAAGGAGCATTTTGGGCGAATTTTCAGAAACAATGCTCGAATGAGCTCTATGGGAATAACTCAAATAGCAGCAGTAATGGGAAGCTGTGTAGCCGGTGGAGCTTACCTCCCTATCATGAGTGATGAGTCGCTTATTGTCAACAAAACAGGCACTATTTTCTTAGCGGGAAGTTATTTGGTAAAAGCAGCCATAGGAGAGGATATTGATAATGAAACGCTCGGAGGAGCCACTACTCAAAGTGAAATATCAGGAGTGATCGATCATAAAAGTGACGATGATCAATCTTGCCTTACTTCGATTCGAAATATAGTAGATAAGATTGGTGATTTTGATAAAGCTGGTTTTAGCAGAACTGAACCTTCAGCTCCGCTCGCACCATTAAAAGAAATATACAGCCATATTCCCGAAGATCGTGCTAAGCCCTATGATGTAAAGGACGTCATCAAAAACTTAGTTGATAAAGGAGAGTTTGAAGAATTTAAAGAATTATATGGACAGACCCTAGTCTGTGGTTATGCCCGCATAGATGGTTGGGCCGTTGGTATCGTTGCCAATCAGCGCACCTTAGTGAAAACCAAAAAAGGTGAAATGCAGTTTGGCGGAGTGATCTACTCTGACTCTGCTGATAAAGCAGCACGCTTTATTATGAATTGTAACCAAAAGAAAATTCCATTGGTCTTTTTACAAGATGTAACTGGCTTTATGGTAGGATCTAAGTCTGAGCAAGGTGGTATTATTAAAGATGGCGCTAAAATGGTGAATACCATGGCCAACTCTGTAGTACCCAAGTTTACCATTCTTATGGGTAATTCTTACGGAGCAGGAAACTATGCGATGTGTGGAAAAGCTTATGACCCTCGACTAATCGTGGCTTGGCCAACAGCAAGATTGGCAGTTATGGGCGGAGCTCAAGCAGCCAAAGTACTGCTCCAGATTAAGGTAGCTTCATTAAAATCAAAAGGCGAAGTTATCTCAGATGAAGAAAAGGACCGATTAAAAGCAGAAATAGAGTCCAATTATGATGCGCAAACCTCTCCTTACTACGCCGCATCGCGTTTATGGGTGGATGCTATCATTGACCCTAAAGATACCAGAGATTGGATTTCTATGGGAATAGAGGCAGCCAATCAAGCGCCGATAGAAAAGCCTTTTAATGTGGGCGTAATGCAGACGTAATTTTTAATAGCCAATAAAGCTAAAAACGGCTCTTTCCATTAACAGAAAGAGCCGTTTTTATTTATAAAATAAATGAGATTCTTCTACCGAATATCCAATGTCAATTTAAAACGCAACACCCTACCATTACCCTTGTCAGCTACGTATAAGATATCGCGCATATGGGCTACAGCGGCTGGTTCTCTAAATTGGGTTGACTCAATACCAGTTCCGCCAAAAGATGTTCTAACAAACCTAGTTTCTCCTGAGGCAGGTGGTGGATTCACCCCTTCAAAGCCCGTATTGGTAAATTGAAAAATAGAATCCTTTTCAGCATCTGCCACAAAAATATAATTGGTTCCATCCCCAGTAATAGTCACCCCTTTGGGCTCAGTAAATTTAAATGGACTATAAAGAAATCCATCGGCCTCTGATACGTCGCCCACAGGTAAAATAACTGGCGTATACTGACTACCAAAGTCAGACTCTATAAATGTGATTAATTGTGTTTTTAGCACCGCATTATCATCTATAGAGGTGAAAATAAAATCTCTATTATTAGTTGCTGTAATCTGCGGTGGTTTAGCATAAGTGCTAATCCCAAATGGCTTCTTAAAGTAATCGTTAAATAATCGTCCATCGTTTGAGGTAATAGTTACCGGCGTAATGTATTGATCGTTTGCATCAAATAGCAGAACTGCATCATCAGGAGTTCTAGCTCCGGAGGTTGGGTTGATTGGTCCTTGACGAGTAACATAATAGCTATTGTCACCCATTACGGCAATACGATTAAAGGAAACCTCAGCATCAGTACTCACAAAACCAGACAGCTTGATATAAAATGGATGAGTAATCGTGTTTACAATCCGTGCATTTTTAAGTCCATAGCCGAGCGGTGATGACAAATCTATTCGATAAATTGTTGTAAGCTCATAAAGTGTTCCTGAAAGAACGGTGTCTTTTGTTCCTAGGGCTAAAATGTCCAATGAACGATCTTGCGTAATAGACATAACTCCAGGCACACGTAAACGGCCTACTTCCCTACCCGATTGATCCAATGCAACAATTTCTTCCGTACCATTGTCGGCTACATAAATCATTTCATCAAATCCTGCAAGTACATCAGTAGGTACAGCAAACTGATCGAGTATAGGCTGCACAGGCACATAAGCTACCTCTCTAAAGTTTTGCTCAGGTATTTCTATAAAGCTCAAATCAGATTTGTCTCCAAAAAAGTTTTCGCAAGAAGACAATGAAATTGAAGCAATTAATACAGCTGCTATTTTAAAAAGATTTCTCATTATCGTTCCTCCATTTTATTGAATGAAAAAGAAAGCCCTATGGAGTGCTGAAATCCAAAATACTGAGTAGGATTTGCAGCATAATCGACCCGTATAGGATACCCTCCTGCTCTCGTTCTTACACCAAATCCAAAAGTGGGCAATTGTTGGCCTTCTAAATTTAACTTTACTCCTGCTCTTAAAGACAGCAACTTTAGGTACTCATACTCTGCAGCAAATCGATAATTTTCTGCATTATCGTTGGGGTGGTTCAATTGAGCAATGGCTGTCAAAGCGTGTTTGTCCGTCTTGATCGGGACGATAGATGCACCAAGTTTAAAAACAGTTGGAACTGAATAGTCTTGTAGCTCTAAGGAATTCTGATCCCGATTAAAACTCACTTGCAAATCATCTCCTGATAGAGCAGAGTTGCCACCAAAGTTTTGAACCATCACGGCGAATTTTAAATCTTTATAGTCGGTGTAGTATAGGAAACTAACGTCAACGGCTACAGTGGAGTTGGTATATTCTGCAATCTGCTCGTACACATATTTAAAACTAACACCTGCAGAAAACATATCCGAGAGCTTTTTGGAGTAAGTTAATGCTCCTGCAAGATTGGTTACATAAAATTGCTCACCAGTTCCTTCTGGTTGAAACTCAGTCCTTACTTCCATCTTGCCAGAATTCAGCACATTTAAGCTTGCTCCGATCGCTGCGCCATTTTTTTGCGGCATAATTACGGAAACAAACGATTGATTGACACCTGCGCCAAGACTCAAGTTCGTAGTTGCAATCGTTAGTCCTTTAAGGTCAGTAGCTGCTGCAGGGTTTGCGTAAAGTGAGTACGCATCACCTCCTAAAGCTACACTAGCACCCGACAATGCCGAAGAGCGAGGGCTCATATCATTTTTCAAAAAGGCCAAAGCCGATAACCCTGCACGCTGTCCGCCAAAGTTAGGTAACAACTGTGCGTAGGTGCTCATGAAGCTAGTCAGCGTAAATGAGATGGCTAATATATATCGTAAATTCTTCATCTTAAAATCTAAAAGCTATTCCGTACAAAATTTGACGTGGTGGTAAATACCTTGCCGGATCGTCTGGTGGTACGCCACTTTCTTCAGGTCCAATATACCGCGGATCTCTCCATTCGTTTGGGACATCGTCACCAAGCTCATAGCCTCTACCAGTAATTGGATTAACTCGCTGTGCGTTCTTATTGTTAAATAGGTTTCTGATCTCAAAAGATAACGTAATACCACTCTCCCTATCCTTGAAAAAGATATCCTTGCTCAGTTTTAAGTCACCATTGATCCAAGCTTTACCTGTCTCGGATAAAAATTTGTCTTCTTGAATCTGATAAAGTGGACGCCCTAAATCGTTAACACCTACCTGCTCATATGGCGTGTACCTTAATCCAGATTGATAGTTAACCGAAACAAACGCTCTAAATCCTTTAGTTGATACTCCAAAAATTCGTAAAGATGAATCCCCTTTCAAAATCACCCCTGTTGTAATATCCCAAGGACGGTCAAATGCTAGATATTGCTCTGAAGTTAACGGCACGGCGCCATTTTGTTCAATCTGTAATCCTGACTCTCGGGCTGTATTAGACTTTCCTCTTGCTACCTGATAAGTTACATTTAAGAAGGTTCGAATATACTTTCCGATTCTATTGTTTAGGCCAACTTCAACCCCAATGATCTTTGCGTAATCTTGATTGATAAACATTCGCTTCGTTACCGGTCGACCAGTCTGGTCATTTACTAATACGCTACGCTGCACGATATAATCAAATCTGTTGTTGTTGAATGCAGCAACATTAATTCCAAAATCTTTGGTTATTTGTGCCTTATACCCTACTTCATAGGAAATATTTACTTCTGGGTCGATATCAGGATTCCCTAAGTTGGATAAGAACGACTGGTCTTGGTACCTCGGATCCAATCCGGCATACAAGAATCGTGGATGTGGAAGCTTCATGGAGTGTCCATAGTTGAAGTAAAGCACATTGTTTTCCGTAACTGGAAATGAAACGTTCACCTTAGGGAGCAATCGGGTTTTAATTCGATAGCCGCCAAAACCAATGGTTTTATCCATATAGTCCTTTCTAACTTGATCTACTACAGGAGAATTCGGATCATTCACTGCATCATCGGCAAATTTCCCCGGCGCCCAATAATTCATTCGTAAACCCAACGTTGCAATAATTCCTTTATAGTTAATCTGATTGGAAACAAAGAAACCTCCGTTGAAAGGGTTAACTGCCCAAATATCGTTTGAAGATCCAATACTTGTTGATGGTGTAGTCAACGAATCGTTGATTACAATCGGTGCACCTATCCAAGGCTTAGTGATATCAGCCCATTGATATTCTGTTGCTTTATGCTCAAAACCAAAAGAGAGTCGATTATCTCCCTTTTTGGAATAGCGGGTCATGTTGGCATTTATAGTGTATTCTCTAGCGTAGTGATCGTGCCAAACAGGCGAAATTCCATTATTGTTAATCAAACCTGGTCCTGGCAGTACAAAAACAACATCATCTCCAGGATTAAAAATATCAATTGGATCTGTTACGATAGAATTCTCATCATAGATTTGATCGACTGTTGGGTAACGGAATGGACGACCATTGGCATCAGCTCTTAGGTTGGTAAATAAACGACCTGCGGAAACATTGATCCACGTGCGATCATTGATCAAGTGCCGCATGTTCAAGGCAGTCAAATTCGAAGAGTGTGTATAGGTGGTAGCGTTATCCAAATTTAAGCTACGCTCAAATTGGTAACCTGGTTGAAGAATCGCATCAAAACCTACAATTTGCAACGAACGGGTATTTTGATTGATACTTAAACTGTGCTGATTCGTAACAGTTAACTTTGTTTTCTTTCCTAGATCATAAGACAACTTAATGGTATGTGTCCAATTGTTGTCTTGGCGTGGCGCCCATGTTGTTGGGTTATTTTCGAGCAGTGACGACCTCAACTGATCAGCCTCTTCTCCGAAATAAGTATCAGTTAAACGCGTAGTAAAGTTGGTAAAGAAGGTCATTTTCTTATTCGTAAACGGAACTGGACCGCCAGCTGAAAGCTCTACAATGTCAGTATTCCACGCCGTTCCTTGATTGGTGTTAATACCCAGGTTATCCCGTTGCCAGCTTCCTGCAACTTCGAATGTTTCTCCACCTTCACGAATAGTTGTAGAGATAATACCTGAAGATCCATCGCCATATTCTGCACCCACACCACCAGTGATTATATCTAAGCTTTCAATAGAACTAGAAGAAACTTCTAATCCAAACCCGGTTCCTGCCAAAGGATCTTGAGCCGAAATACCATCAACAAGATAGCGGGTCTCATATACCCTTGCTCCCCGAATTTGTAGACCGTCAGATGTTTTGCTCACCCCAGTTTGCATAGCAGCTAACTCTTGAACATCTCTCACGTTCATCTCCTTAATTTCTTCTCGAGAAATTTTAATCTCTGAGCTAGCTGATTCTAGATTTACCAAACTTTTATTACCAACAATGGTAACACCTTCTAATGCTTGAGATGCAGGCAAAAGTGTCATATTCAAGGTGGTTGTTTCTCCAGCCTTTACCGTAATGTCATTGTATTGCTTTTCTCCGTAACCGATAAACGTCACCTTGAGCGAGTAATCACCAGGCTTCATTTTAGTAAACTCATATTTACCATTAATATCAGCGGAAGCACCCCTGTAAGTTCCGATAACCAGGACAGTAGCCCCAATTAATTCCTCTTTTGTTTCTTGGTCTACAATTGTTCCCACAATTGAGCCTGTCTGCGGCTCGACTTCAGTATCCTGGGCAAATATAGAACCCAAAAATAAAAGGCAGGCAGTAAGTATAGTAAATGTCTTTTTCATCTATTAATTGAATTCTACATTCAATATTTGATTAAATAATGCGTCTAAATCAGCTTGATTCTTATCAAACTTCCAAAGTTCTACCGAGAAAAATACTTGGTAAGCTTTTCCATTTCTTCTTCGTGCTGATGCTACCGTTTTTGTCCCAGACCAGTTGAAGCCTGCACGCAGTTGAGCAGTGTAGAACACTTCTGCATCAGGAGTTGGATAAAATGTATTTACTCCGTCGGCTACGTTTCTTGGATTTAAACTAGGGTAAGCATTATCCAATGGCACAATGGCGCTATCGCTAAACACACGAACCCCAAAATCAGTAGATTCGTTCAAGGTATCAATCGGCATGGTTCCGTATATCGGATCCATATTTGATGTGGTTTTAAAGTCTGTTGTAATAAAGAAACTACCACCACTGTTAGCATAATCTTGAAATGAAGGGGCTGCAAACTCCAATAGCATTCCAGATTGATTGTTAAATGGATTAATCACTACTCCATTATCTGAAAAGAATACTACTTTGTCGTACTGTAATAAAAGTAATGTAAATGTAGGGTTCCATAAACGGGGTAAGTTTTGCAAAGAGTTCCCAACTAAGTCTAAATAGTCATAGGAAACATTAATATTTGCGAGTGTATTTTGATAGATGCTTACCGGGTTTCCTGTTAGTCCACCAATTAGTAAAACATCGTTATTTTTTCCTCTTAAATAAAATGCATCAGAAGTATCAACTTCGCTTTCTGCATTTGAGATATCGATTACTTTTAAATAGAATCGATTCGTATCGTTCACTCGAAGTCCATCTAAAATTAATGAACTCGGGTTTCGATCACTTTCATAATAAATCAGTGCATTTCCGCTGCCACTCATCGTCGCATCCTCGGGAACGATTGAAAAGGTTTTTCTATCTCGATTAATTTCAAACCATTGTCCATCATTAATTTTTAGATAGGCTGCTCTAATGGATTCGTCTCCATCAGCATCAGTTGCACTCCACGCGGTAGTTGCAACGATATTAGTAGTATCAGGTATTGTTAGCTTTTCATTAAATTCAGCAACAGGTGCCGTATTTTTAAGTGGTATTCTCAAAAAAGCAGGAGAAGGATCCACTAAATTCTCATTATCAACTGCTCGAATATATAAGTTAATATCTACAGTATCAGAATTGGCTGATATTGTAAATCGAAAAACAGAATCTTGGTTTGTGACATACGACCAAACCTGTTGGTCATAAGAAAGTTCGTAGCCTTTTACGTACCCATCTGGGTCTTTACCATACCAACTTAGCCTAACGACACTATTCAGTCGATCGTCGCCGGTGAGGTTTATTTCCTTAACTGAAAACTGGGTTTCAGGTGCCTTATTGATTTCCTTTTCTCCTTTATCACAGGCAAAGAGGGACAATAATATAGCAATAAAAAGTACGTGTTTCATAGATAAAAAATAAGGGAAGAGGTTAAAATAGCCTCTTCCCTATTAAGTAATATTATTTAGAAATAACCAATTTGGTAGTGCTCACTACGTCATTGTTATTCATCACTCTAATAATGTATACTCCATTGTTCAAGTCAGAAACGTTTACTTCGTTTCTGTCATTCATTAATGAAGTTGACTTTAATAATTGCCCATTTAAGTTAAAGAAGAACGCTTCTAGGTTATTTAAATCAGCTGAATTATTTTCGATTGTTACCACATTCTGAGCAGGGTTTGGATAGTACTTCATCTCCACTACTGCATTTTCTTCAGTAAGACCAACATAAACTAATGGTTCAGAAAAATTAATTAAATCACCATTATTTCTTGGAGTCAATTTGAAGTTACCGAATGAATACCATAGAATACCAATCATTGCATCCATGTCTTGAGTCGTATCAGCTAAAATACCTGGTACATTCATTACACCTTCATTATTAATGTAAAATGTATCAGAAATTAATGATACGTTTAGAGAGGATTGTGCAGAAGTACCATTTACTCTACCTGATAATACTCTAACAAAATCAGTAGAACCCGAAAGACCTACTCCGTATTCACCAAAGTTTAAGTTTGCCTCAATTACATCAACCTTACCGTTGTTAGGGTCATCAAGACTGATTAACATCCCTTCGTACATTTCTCCTTTAGCAGCAAAGTTTGAGTCAGGAGTTACAGAAACAGGGTTGATATTGAACGTACGGTTATTGTTCACGATATTCGTTGCAGTTACAGTAGTAAAACCAAAATTTTCAGCAACATCTCCCGTGATAGTAACAACATCTCCTCTGTTAAGACCTGCCAAAGCAGCATTTCCTGTCACATATACACCTGCGTATTCAGTAGCAGCGGTATCTTGTACATAAACATAACCTAAGTCAAATTGATTCAAAGTAGAAGTTACAGCACCGGTAAAAGTAACTGACTCTCCTGAATATGGTGAATCGGTATTTGCATTTGGACCAGGATTTTGAATGTCTACGATTGTTAAACCATTTGCTCTAACTGTGTAAAATGCATCATTTGTAATTCCTGGGAAAGTAGAAACATTTGAACTATCATCAGTTGCTTCAATAAAATACCTTACAACAGTATCCAATGGAAAAGCAGGAATGGATGCACTGTAAGTAATTCCTGTGTTTGTCATGTTAACAGAAGTAAAAGTAGATCTAGTTGCTACAGGGTCTGCTGAATAAAATAACGTTGCAGAAGTTACTGCTCCATCATTATCAAATATATCTGCTGTAATGTTGACAGTTTGTGTAGGATTTGGAACTTGTGGAGCTCTAACTACGTTGGTAATAGAAGGAGGAGTTGCTCCTTTCTGGTAGTGAGTAGAATCAAATGGATTTAATTCATAACCTCTACCAGTTCCACCAGTACAACCATTTGCTGAATGACGAACTAAACCTTTCAATGAACTGTAAACGGTACCTACCACTGGAGGAACGAAAGTTCCTGTTCCAGGACCACCATTAGCTACAGAATTAGGAGAGTTAGGGTTAACTACTGAATGAGAGGTTGTTCGTTGCGCTAAGAAACGGTCAGAAACATTAAGCTGATTACCGTTCGCATCAACAATATCAAAACTTACACGAGAACCACCTGAGAAAAAGTTTACTGCAGTAACAGTAACGTTTTGAAACTCTACGAAAGCTCCTTCCCATTGTTCTCCTGTTGTTAATTTATTCACACGATTTGCATCGTTTAAATCTCCAATAGATATAGTGGTAAAAGTTGGGACAGATGTAGCACTAATTAATGTTACAGAAGAGCTATTTAATGGTGAAAGTTGCAAGCTACCATCAAATGAACCTACTATACCCGTAATCTCTAATATATCTCCTGCTTGCGCATTTTCGATTGCTGCTACCGGTGTATTTCCTGCTGCACCCATTACTTCAAGACCCTTAAATGCACCTGGAGCTCCATTAGCTGCAGTATCTACTAAAAAGATAAAAGGTCTAGAACCACCTGTAACAGAACCTGATGCTACTTCTGATAAATTTCCAGGGACTACTACAATACCTCTAGTGGTAACGGTATCTCCTAGATACTGACTTGAATCATTACATGCAGCCAAATCTGTTGGGCTAACATAGCTGATGTCATAAAGGCTGACAGCAGTCTGGGCATATGCCAAGCCACCTAAAGCGATTGTGACAATAGAAAGTAAAATTTTCTTCATTTTTTCTAATTTTTAATTTGATTTAAACTACTTTATAATTGTGAATTTTCCTCTAAACTGTTCGTTATTATCTAAATTTTCAACAGAGAATAAATAAATTCCTCGGCTGAGTATTTGCGTCGATTTGGACAATAAGTCCCACGCATGTTCACCACCTGAGAATTTGTTATTTGCGGTTCGCTCTGCACCAAACGTTTCAAACCATCTAATATCACTGCCGTCATATGACGGATCGTGATTGATTTCATCAATCAAGTCTCCTGCAGGAGTAAATACTCTAATAATACATCGCTCAGGTAAATTGCTAAAAATCAACCTCCTACTTTGCTCTTGAAAATTACTTCTTCCTTCCCATGCTGCTCCTAAGTAATATGGGTTAGGGTAGGCGAATGGCTCATTATCTTTAAAAGACTCAATTGGTTTTTTACCCGGAAACACCCTAAACGTGTTTCCCAAAATTGTAGACTCCAATGACTCTAAGTTACTTTCATCATCTCCACTATCAAAAGAAGAAACAGCTACTGCATACTGCCAGCCGTCCAATAAGTTTTCAATGGTGTATTTATATTGATATACATTGGTATCTCCATCAAACATAATGGGCGAAGCTAAGCGAATATCATTTAACCCAATGTCATTGAATAGCCCGTTTGCAGGAAGGTCAAACTCATCCAATGCAACCAAATCTTCAGTAAGGTTTTGAACCCCTGCTACATCAAATCCTAATTTAGATAGATAAATTCGGTAACCTTCAAAGTCTTTTTTCTGTGTAATCGGATCAATAGACTCTTCTGCGTCAGCTGTCCAATATAATTCAATCTTTTTATCCTGAGCGATTACCTTCGTTCTTGGAATTAATGGCGGCTCAGGTAGAATAAAACGAGTAATCTCCCCATCGTTATCCTTATCCTCACCTGCATCCAAAACGCCATTAAAATTAACATCTTCACCATTATAAGCAGTTTGGGCTCTATCTGCATTTGCGAGTAAATTAGCACGTTGAGCTAGCGTATTTTCTGAAGTAGGATTTCCATCGTCTGCTTTTTTTGCCATGATAATTGCATAGGAAACTCGTATAGTATCCCCTTCTTCAAAGTTTCTGAATGGTCCGATAGAAACTAAGTCAGAACGATTACCCGCATCATTTAAAGACTCTTGAAAACTTCTTCCTGTGCATCCTGAGGCACTACCATCTTCCCAACAGGGGCTGTCATTCAAGCCATTTGTTTGTTTAATATAACGTGCATTATCGTTAATGGGTTGGAAAAATATCGGATCAGAAGAATTATTAAATGTCCATGCACTGTAGTGCGAATTAAACGAAGAGTCTAAAGATGGATGGTGAAATCCATTCTTATCTTCAGCACCCAAAAACTTTTGGCCAATGTAACTATCCGTAAAACCAACATCTCCAGTTTTATCATAGCAATAAGCCAAATCCAACGAATCCATGAAGCCATTACCACCTTGCACGTAAAACGCAGCACCACCTGAACCTGCAGGCGTAATATTTATGTTTCGTACTACCGTGTTCGCATAAAAGGAGAAATAAGCGCTATCTATGGTGTTTACTGCTCCACCTCGTCTTCCCAAATTGATAATCTCAAAGTCTAAAAACACCAAAAAATCAGAGAAACTGAAATTCCAGTTATACGTTTTCTGATTGACTTTAATATTTAGTGGCTGTACATGTGATGCTATTGGAATTCCAGGACCGCCTGAACCACCTGTGCCTGGCACAAATAAATTTGTATCGGTAAATGTCGCCACATAATCTTGATGAGAAACCGCATTTGGATTATAGAATGGGCTGTCAAAAAGTGAAGAACGTTCTGCTAAAACACTTCCGGGCTCACCGGTAAACTCATAACCTGCTCGACCGGTAGCATACCCTTGTGGTTGATCAAAAGCCGAGGTAGAAACCAAGACTTGATTACCGTTCAGAAGACCGCCAAACCAAATACCGGCCTCAAATAAATGTTCAATTCCTGATCCTGCAGGATACTCAGCAGAAGGATTACCTGAACCGTCTCGGTAACCACGGAATGCGTTACCGAATGTACCAACATTAGTAACTGTTAATCGAGTGTTTGAAACAGTTGTTAATTTTTCTTCAAATGAGGCAGTCTGCGCTCTAACTAGTAGCGATAAGAGTACTGCAGGTATGAGTATCGTTTTTTTCATTTTGATTGGCAAAGTTCCAGATACTGTCATTGTAAGTACTGGTTCTAATGTTAAATCATTATTAATTTTTCATTTGTCACTATCTGACCCTTTTCTAGCAGCCGCAGTATATAGGTTCCTTTTGGAATTCCAGTTACATCAATACGTTCGATAGAAGTAGCATTTAATGAATATTCAAAAACTATTCTTCCATTTAAGTCGATCAATTGTGCGTTAGCTTGGTTAAACAACTCACCCTTCTTCTGCAATAATAATACATCCCGTACAGGGTTGTTAAACAGATATTTTTTAGTTCTCGCTAATTCTGAAACCGAAACTGTATTTGATGGGGATATCGCAAAGGAGGCCAATACCGGTAAATGATCACTCAAGTTGTACAATGCGTTAGCAACTGCCGTTGAAACCAATGTATTCGTAGGAGAGTTAATATTTCCATTAAAACGCAATCCATCTTGGCCAAGTGCTTGGTAACTGCTGGCGACATACTCCACCCGATTTACATTATTCATCACCTCATCCGAGACTAAAATAAAATCAAATCGGTCGTCCATTCCGCCACCTGATGCACACCCATTACTTGATGAACGAACAGATTGTGTATGGACAAATGAAAAGTTATTGTTGTTATTCCAGCTACCAATTACATTAATCGGATCATAAAAACGAACACTAGGGTTAGGAGCATAACTAATCAAATCTTGAAAAGCAGGCTCGGAGCCTGAATAAACATTAAAGTCTCCGGCAATAAAAACATTCCCTTGACTATTCTGCTGATCCAGGTAGGTCATAATTGCAGTTGTTGCCTTAGCACGTTCTGTGCGATTTGAAGAAGAGTTACCAGCCTTGAAGTGCGCTGCTAATACCGTAAAGAATATGGTATCGGTAAAGTTGGTCATGTTTGCCTCTTTATAATAGAGATGATAAACATCAATCAAACGCACTAAATCGACATTGCTCGTATCCTTATCAATTACCGTTTGAGATAACAGCCCAAACTTATTACTATTAAAAAACAACATATTTGTTAATGAAGAGCCTGAACTAACCGTATAATTGGCCTGCGACCAAGAAGAAACTCCATTTACGTTTAATGCATTTTGCATAAGCCGCACTCCATTGATGAAGTCAGCACCAATTTCATTACAAACGAGTAAATCCGGTTGTTGATCGGCCACTATTGTAGCCAAATAACCTTCTTTAGCAGCAACGTTATTATTACTGTTTGTACAAAAAGTGGTGTTATAATTTCGATAATTCAATAAATTATACGCCATCAGCTTAACTGTATCTTGCTGAGCAACAATCGTATTTACACTAAATAAAGTAATGAAAACTAGAGAGAGAATACTTCTCATAAGTTGGTTTAATTTTATAGTGCAAAAAAACTTCAATTTCTAATGAAACCGAAATAATTTAACAAGTAGTTTTGAACATTCTTTGCCATCGCTCTAAATACAATCCCTTAAATATATCTCATTTTGGAAAATATCATTGACATAACGATCACTCTTGACCAATTTAGAAATTCGGATAACCTGACTGCTTTTTTTGCAGAGGGTTTAAAAATTCATCCTTCTAAAGTTAAAGGGTACAAGTTATTAAAACGTTCAATTGACGCACGAAAGCGAACAATTAAGGTGAATTTGAGAGCAGAGGTATATCTAAACGAAGTTCCTCAGGAAAAAAAAATCAACACTCAATTTCCTCCACTTTCCAAAAATAAAAGTGCCGTAATTATAGGTTTTGGTCCTGCAGGAATTTTTGCAGCCATAGCGCTTCTCAAAAAAGGGATACAACCCATCATTTTTGAAAGAGGAAAAGATGTGCGGGCTAGAAGACGTGATTTAGCAGCTATAATTAAACAGCAGACGGTAAACCCAGAATCCAATTATTGCTATGGCGAAGGTGGAGCAGGAACTTACTCCGATGGCAAACTTTATACGCGTAGCACAAAGCGAGGCGATGTAGAAGAAATTCTCAACCTATTTGTAGAACATGGTGCCAATCCCGATATTTTAGTCGATGCTCATCCGCATATTGGCACCAATAAACTTCCGCAGATAATAGTGGCCATGCGCGAACGAATAATTGAAGCAGGTGGTGAAGTCCACTTCAACTCTAAATTAACCAATATCGCAACAGATAAAGGTGCGCTGAAAATGATTGAAATCAATCATGAAAAGATGGTTGAGTGCGGTAAATTAATTCTCGCAACAGGCCACTCGGCAAGAGATATCTACCGGCTTTTACACGATAAAAAAATTACAGTGGAAGCGAAATCTTTTGCCATGGGAGTTCGAGTAGAACATCGACAAGAGCTGATTGACAGAATTCAATATCATGGCCAAACAAGCGATGAAATACTACCACCTGCAGCCTATCGAATTGTAAAACAAGTAAATGGTAGAGGTGTGTACTCCTTTTGCATGTGCCCAGGAGGAATTATAGCCCCTTGTGCTACCGAGCCAGGAGAAATAGTAACCAACGGATGGTCTCCATCTAGGCGCAATAACCCTTACGCCAACTCGGGCATCGTGGTCCCGGTAGAAGAAAAAGATTATCATCAATTTGGATTCTCTGGCCCATTAGGTGGCATGAAATATCAATCATATGTGGAGCAGCTTGCCTTTAAAGAAGCAGGCAACAACACGACATCTAAAATCGGGCAAATAGCACCGGCTCAACGATTAAAAGATTTTGTAGATGGTAAGTCATCAAAAGACTTGCCTGATTGCTCCTACAAAGCAGGCGTTACACCCACCAGATTAGATCAACTACTACCCACACCCATGGCTACTCGATTGAGAAAAGGATTTGAACTTTTTGGTCAAAGCATGCGCAATTACCTGACCAATGATGCGCTAATTGTTGGCGTAGAATCAAGAACATCGTCTCCTGTCCGAATCCCTAGAGATAGAGCCTCTATGGAACACACTTCAGTTAAAGGTATTTATCCTTGTGGCGAAGGCGCAGGATATGCAGGTGGAATTGTTTCAGCAGCAATTGATGGCGTAAAATGTGCTAAAGCTATTGCAGAAAGCTTTGCCTAACCACTTCATTGGAAAAAATAGAACATGCAACTGACACATTTAGGGACTCTGCTCCTCCCCTTCTCGGAATTTCTATTTCGTGATCAATTAGTGTCAATAAATCATCAGAAATACCTTTGCTTTCGTTTCCAAACAACAAAATTCCTTCAGCCGGAAAGTTAGTGGTGTATAAATTTTTTCCACCCAATACTGCACCGTATTTTACGCGTTTTTGAGCAGTTAGCCATTCGCTTAGGTTTTGATAGGAAACAGATACCCGAGTAAAGGACCCCATAGTAGCTTGTATGACTTTAGGATTAAAAATATCCACAGAACCTTCGCTTAGAATCACTTCATTGATGCCAAACCAATCGGCGATTCGGACAATGGTACCAAGGTTACCAGGATCTTGTAAAGTGTCCACAACTATCGACCATGGACAGCGTTCTGATTTGCCTACCCGATTCATTTTCAAAAGGGTTAAAACTTGGTTAGGCGTACTCAAAGCAGATATCTTTTTTAACTCCTTTTCAGTAACCTCAATGATTAGCTTATCGTCAATCAGCTGCTTATCTTGCTTTGCCAACCATTCAGCTGTGGCATAAATAGAATCAACAATATATGCCTGACTTCTTAGCACCTCAGCGGCTATTTTTTCTCCTTCGGCAATAAACAATTGATGCTCAGAGCGAAATTTCTTTTGTTTTAGCGACTGTATTAATTTAACTTGACGATTGGAAAGCATTCCTTATTGTTATTTTTGCAAAAAATTAGTTTTCACCGATCGATACGTATGATCAAACGGAATACCTTCATCAACCTTACAATTGCAGTGGCTATTAGCACGGTTATGGGCGCATGTAATTCCGCAAGGCACCTAGCTGATGATGAATTATTAGTAAGCAAAGTTAACCTAAAAGTGGCTAATGAGGATTTAGATAAAGAATCTTTATACAACGTAATCAAACAGAAGCCAAACAGAAAACTACTAGGCATTTTTCCTTTATACCTTGGTGTTTACAATTTATTTGAAAATAACTCAGACAGCAAGATAAGAAATACGGTAGGTGAGCCACCAGTGATTTATGATTCTTCTTTGACTAAAAGAAGCGTTGACCAATTAACATTATACCTCAACAATAGAGGATTTTATGACGCTGAAGTTTCCTACAAAGAACATTTTTTACGAAATCAAAAAGTAAAGGTAAACTACACAATAAATGAAAAACAGCCTTACGTAATCAATGAGGTAAATTACGCCATTACCGATAAAAACATCTACGATCGAGTTATTGCAGATAGTAGTCAATCTTATCTAAAAAAAGGAATCAACTTCGATATTTCATCACTTCAAGATGAAAGAAATAGACTAACACGTCTACTCAAAAATCAAGGTTACTTCTATTTTGTTAAAGAATACATTTATTATGAGGCAGATACTACTGGTCAACAAGTAGACTTAACGATTGGTATTAAAAATGTAGAGAAAATAAACTATAATGATGAAGTCTATTTTGAACCTCATAATCGGTATCAAATTAATAAGGTCTTTGTCAGATTAAACTATGACAATCAACTCACCTATCAATTGGCAAGTGATACACTTGAATTAAACAACCTCTATTTTATTGATGAGGGCGAATTTAAGTATAAACCAAAGGCAATTGCTCGTGCCATCTTTCTAAAAAGAGGAGAGCTCTTTCAAATTAAAAACCAAGAATTAACATACCAAAACCTCTCCGCCCTGCGGGCTTTCAACTTTATTAGTATACAGTTTGAAAAAGATTATGCAAACCCTAATGCAATTAATTGTTTTATTCGGTTATCCCCTCGTAAATCTAAAAGCTTTACCGTAGAAGGAGAAGGCACGAATAGCGGCGGAAACCTGGGAGTTTCAGGAAATCTTGCTTTTCAAAACAACAATACGTTCAAAGGAGCCGAGACCTTTAGTATTCGGTTAAAAGGAGGACTAGAGGCACAACAGGTAATCAATTCTGCTGAAAACAATAACATCAGTAGTAACCTACCCTTTAATACGTTAGAATTTGGTCCTGAAACTAATTTGGATGTACCTCGTTTTTTACTGCCGTTATCAGCCGATCGATTTTCCACTAGAATCAATCCTAAAACTACGATAAATGCCTCCTTTAATTTTCAGCAGCGACCTGATTATACCAGAAGAATAGCTAAAATATACCTCGCTTACTCATGGAATGAAACTCCACAGAAAACACACATTATACAGCCGATTGACATTTCGGTCATTAACCTTGACCAATCACCTGAATTTGAGGCTGCACTGCAAAGACTTGATAATCCTTTTATTCAAAATAGCTACAGAGATCACTTTATAGCCTCATCAAGATATAGTTTTATCTACAATGCCCAAGAGACAAACAAGCAGAGAAGCTACTTCTATTTTAGAGGAAATGCAGAATTTTCAGGAAACTTGTTAAACGCAATTTCATCGATAACTAATGGCTCGAAAAATAAAGAAGGAGCATACGAACTCTTTAATATTCAGTATGCCCAATACATGAAAACGGATATCGATTTTAGATGGTATAGAAACTATAAGTTCAGCTCGATGGTTTATCGCTTTTCAGGCGGAATTGGGCTACCCTATGGTAATATTAATGTGATGCCTTTTGAAAAAAGCTTTTTTGCAGGAGGAGCAAATGGAATTCGAGCATGGGGAGCACGTCAATTGGGGCCCGGCTCACTCCCAAATAGTGAAGAAAACCTTGTTGACCAGATTGGAAATATAGGCTTAGAAGGAAACATTGAGTATCGCTTTGACATCACAAAAATACTAGAAGGAGCTGCATTTATAGATGCAGGAAATATATGGGAATATAACCAAGGGGATGATCGCCCGAGTACTCAATTTAAAGTGGATAAAATCTGGGACGACTTAGCTATCGGTATGGGGGCGGGTATACGATTGGATTTCACCTTCTTTATTTTACGATTTGATGCCGCTACCCCACTAAAAGACCCAGGATCTCCAAAAGAAACGCAGTACGATGTGCGAATTGATGAAACTAATTTTAACATCGGGATTGGATATCCGTTCTAAAATCCTAAACCACCTGACTTCTTATGCTCTACTAGAACACCTACACAACCGACCTCTTTTATCATTAATTTTTTCTCAGTTTCTTCGCCAGGCACCTTTACTTCAATTATTAAACTTTTAGTATTGTCAGCAGTAAACTCAATCTCTTGCGCCATTCCATCATCTTTGTTATCATAAAGTAACTCCTTTACAAGCTTAAACTTTGGCTTCGGTTTATTACTACTAGTCTCTGCTGCAGAAGCCCCCCATCCATCATCACTATAGCTATCCGATGCCCATCCATCGTCATCATCAGTACCCCATCCATCATCATCAGAAGACGAAGCTTCAGTTGTAGTAGCAGCTGCTTCTTCTTTTGGGGTCTCAGTTTGCTCCACTTGTCTTCTAACTTTTTCGTAGATGCGAAATTCTAATGGCTCAGCAAATAGTTCGCCTGCACACAAAACAATCCGATAATCTTGACCATTGTATGCGACCATATTAAATTCTGACTGTTGCCCTTTTGAGAAAAGTGCGCTTTTGGATTGCATGTCCTCTTTCATCTGAAGCTCACTATCTGATCCACAGCTTCTACGATGAAAATAATTACACGATTGAGATTGTGCAAGATTGCTTACCACTAAAAGGGCTACAAGTGTAATGAGCTGAATACTATATTTTTTAATCATTATGAGTTATTTTTTGTGGTCAACTTTATTCTTAGGTCGTTTATTGCTGTAGCAAGCTCATTGTATTGTGCTTCGGTCATTGCTATTCTTGTCCCTCCACCAAGGAGCAACTTTTTACCTTGCTTTTTAACGTTAACATTACCGGATTTCACTTCTTGAAAACCAGCTAAAATTGAGCGTATTGGAAGCAAATCAGTCATCATCTCTTTGACCATTTCTTCTTCCTCGTATTTCTTTAAAAATGACCATAAATTACCGAAAACCAACTTTTGGTCAGCGATTCGTTGTTTTAATAAATCGGGAGCATCTGCAAATGACATTGATGTAATAACAATATGCATACTTTCTAACCACCCACTTGCTGCCACTACTGCCATGATATTTCCTCGCTTATTCTCCTCAAGGAAAGCCACTGCATCTCTGTAAGAGCTATTAATAATTGGCATTAAAGAGTCGGGCTCATCAAGTTTATCTTGGATGGCATCCATTGTTTCTTTGTTCATTGCACCATCAATACCAAGATCATTAGCCAATTGACGAATTGCTTTGTAATAAATAATCGCTTGTTGAACATCGTCATAGGCAGAGACATGTGCCAAATTACTAGAATACAATCCGAACGCAACCGCTTTTTCTTTTTCCATTTGCACCTGTGACAAATCTACCTTTGGGTTTTTACTTGCATCGTAGCCCACTTTATTTACCTCAATAAAGCTGAACATTTCATCAGGGGCAGGTATTGGATAGTAGTTCTCATCAGGTTGAATAGCAGAAGTTGATGCTAAAGCAACAGAATCTTCGGTCAATGTTGAGTTCTCAATCTCTTCAGGAGCCGGCTCTGCACATGCCATAATTAGACTGGTCAATGTCAAAAATGCGAAGACATTTATAATTTTCGTTGAAGTCATATATATTAGGTTAATTAAACTCCGAATTTATAAATAAGTGCTTAAATCCAAAACACTTTGATCATATTTTATTTTACAAGATTATTTCCAGAAGGCTTA
>CBFHZL010000014.1:0-32296 GCA_965660325.1 uncultured Acidiluteibacter sp. | reverse complement strand
ATTACAGGCCTGCCTTTTTGTATTACTTTTTGGTAGCACAAAAAGTGATTATTTTGAAAACTGTCCGCAATCAGCAGGAAAGATAAAAAATGAAAAATATCAATCAAAAACGGATCTTAAACAAAAATCATTGATAATTATCCAACAATTCTTTCAAATCAGCTAACGTATTCGCCTCTTCCATTGGCTTATCTTCTCGCCATCTCAGAATACGCGGAAAACGCAACGCTACGCCAGATTTATGTCGTTTTGATGCAGCAATCCCTTCAAAGCCAATTTCAAAAACCAATTTTGGCGTTACACTTCTTACCGGCCCAAACCGATCAATGGTGTTGGCTTTTACGTATTTATCAACTGCTTTAATTTCTGCCATCGTCAACCCAGAATAAGCTTTGGTAAAAGAAACCAATTCATCACCATTCCATACTGCAAACGTATAATCGCTGTATAGATTAGCCCGCTGACCGTGTCCTCTCATGGCGTAAATCAATACTGCATCTATGCTCAACGGATCCACTTTCCACTTCCACCAATCGCCTTTTTTACGGCCAACTTTATAGGTCGAATTTGTGGCTTTTAGCATTAAACCTTCCGCTTGATTTTCTCTTGAAACAGCGCGTGCTTTTGTGAGGTCTTCCCAGTTGTTAGCTGCTACTATTTTAGAAATGTGCAGCTGTTCGCTACCAGAATTTTTCACTAATTGTTCTAATAATTTTCTTCTCTCCGCAAGTGGTTTTTCTCGTATGTCGATTTCATTGTACTCCAATAAATCATAGGCCATTAAAATAACAGGAACTTTTGATAAGATGGCTTTGGTTACATTTTTTCGCCCGATTCGAGTTTGTAAATCATTAAAGTTAAGCGGAGCACCATCTTTATAGCCCATAATTTCACCATCGATGACCACTCCATCAGGCAAATGGTTCGCTAATTCGGCTAACTCAGGAAACTTGTCGGTCACCAATTCTTCTCCACGCGACCAAATAAAAACTTCCCCTTTTCGCTTGATTAACTGTCCACGAATTCCATCCCACTTATATTCTGCCTGCCAATCGTCCACCGCTCCCAATTCCTCGGGCTTTCCATCGACTGCATTCGCCAAATAAAAAGGATAAGGCTGAGAAACTTGCTCCAGCGGATCAGGTTCTATAATTAATTGATGATAATTGGTGGTGTCAGGGCTCCATTTTCCCATTAATCGGTGCGACAATATATTTTCTTCAATTCCAGTATGCTGAGCCAACGCTCTAGTCATTAATTTTTGAGACAACCCAATTCTCCAGCCGCCGGTAATGAGTTTGTTGAAAATAAATCGCTCAGTTGGGTCTAGTGTGTTCCAAGCTTTTAGTACGGCCTCTTTTTTAGCTTCTTCTTCTAAATCAGAAAAGTTTTTGATGTATTCAATCCAATCGGTTAAGGAATCATCTGATGTAGAATTAAGATTCGGGTGAACTTTTGCCAATGTTTCGGCTAAATCGCCAACAATATGATAGGTTTCTTCAAACATCCAAAGTGGAATTTTAGCCATTTCTGACGCCCAAAGCTTCAATTCTGTGGTTTTTACGGTTCTTTTTGGCCGTTTATGGCTTAAAATGGCAATTGTCCATAATTTATCGTCATCACTCGCTTCATCAAAGTACGTTTTTAAAGCGGCCACTTTCTTAAGCGTTTTATTGGTTTGATCCAATTGGGTAATTAAATGAGCGAATTGTTTCATTCTGCGGCCTCCCCTTTATTTTTTTGTTCGCTTATTTCAGAGAGCTCTCCTTCAAATTCAGTGGTTTCTACGGTAGCATCCATTCCTTTTTCTTGCAGCCATTTGCTAAAAATACTCGTGTAGCCGTGCGTGCAAATCACTTTTGATGCGCCAGTTGCAGAAATTGCATTATTTAATCCATTCCAATCGGCATGATCTGAAAGTATAAAACCACGATCCACTGTTTGTCGTTTTCTAGCACCTCGAATTCCCATCCATCCGGAGCAGATTCCGACTTCAAAAGGGTTCAATCGTTTGGTCCAATTGCTACCGATGGCTCCAGGTGGCGCTATCACCAAACTATTTTTTAAATCTGCAGCGGATGTTTCAGGTGTAATTCGTTCACTTTTTGGTAGGCTTATTCCCGTATTGCGAATCACTTCATTCATGTTTTCAATGGCTCCGTGGGTGTATATTTTTCCGATTTCTGGGTTTACATTGGCAATAATTCGTTGTGCTTTACCAAGAGAATAGCCGCTAAGTAAACTAATTTTTCCTTCCGATTGGTTTTTCATCCACCAATCGTTGATATCATCAAAAACTTCTTGCTGAGGTCGCCAATTAAAAGCAGGTAAGCCAAAAGTGCATTCGGTGATAAAAACATCGCATTTTACTGGCTCAAAAGGAGTAGAAATGCCATCATTTTCTAATTTATAATCGCCTGAAGCTACCCAAACCTCTCCTTTATAGGCTACTCTTACCTGAGCTGAACCAATAATATGCCCGGCAGGATGCAAAGAAAAAGAAACGCCATTGATCACTCGTTTTTCGCCGTAAGCTAAGGTATCAATAGAAATGTCGCCCAAGCGGTGAGCAATGATGGGTTTTGATAATTCATGACAGAGGTAGTTGGTATTCCCAAACCGCGAATGATCTGCATGACCATGGGTAATGATGGCATTTTTCACCGGCTTCCACGGATCGATGTATACATCCGCTTTTGCGCAATAAATTCCTTTGTCAGTAAATTCTAATAGTTTCATTTGTCGTTTAAACAATGAAGTACAAACTCTGTTTTTTTCTTTCTAAAATACCCTTTGGTCGATAATTCTCGTATCGACCTAGCCTAATTTAGGCGATACAAAATACATCACTTTAATTGTATAGTTTTCTACAATTTAATTCATTGATTATTAGTAAATTGAAATCACTAAATTTATATTTTAACAGTTTTCAGTAGTCTAATTTGAGAGAAAGTGTCTAAGGAAATGCGAATAAAGAATTTTAATTTTCTCTCAAAGCTAATTAAGTATCGATCTTATTTGCTTATCGCTAGATGTGTAGCAATTGTTGAAGTACAAAAAAATGATAGACTTGGTTACCCATACAAAAATAAATCCTTTAGAAGATATTTCTACCAGGTTTGCTATGAATAGCTCTCTCTCTCTCTCTCTGTCAAATCTAGGTTTTCAGCGTTTATTCGTTATTTATTTTTTGGAAAATGCACCTTTGTCAGGCACAGTTAATCGATTGATAAAACTAGCCTGATACATTTTTAACAATAAAATTTACAATAATGAAGAATTTTAAATATATAATGATTGCTGCTATGACAGCGATAATGATTACTTCTTGCGAGAAGGAGGAAGGAATGACTCTAGATGCAGAAAGTGGTCAAAATAGTAAGTCGGGAATGACCAATTCCAATAAGAGCGAAGATGTTAATGTAGAAGAAGTATTTACTTTTATTGACGCTGTAAGCGATGATGGAATTTCAGTTGCATCTACGTCAGCAGAAGATGCAATATTGTATACAGAAGCAGCGTTAAATTGGAGATTGACTAACACAGATAAAATACCTTCTTCAAGTTATATTGGAAACACTGAGATCAACGTTACAGTATCTGAATACGGTGGCGAGCTGCAAATAAATAGTTCTGATATTGAAAACATGAATACAGATTTATACAACCACATATACAATGTCGCTGACTCCTTAACTTTACCAGATTTAGGAGACGGTAAATATATATCGGTAATTGATTTAAGTTGGGAAGAGCTGACAGAAGGTTCAAATACAATAAATGTTCAGTTTGTAGTTAATAATTCAGTATCTAGTGCACCAAGTTGTAATGTAACCGACTATTGGAAACCAATTTTCAATATGGGTGGTTGTAATAATAATACGGCTACAACTAGTGATGCAGGAAAGGAGATTAACATGCGAGTTAATCTTGCATCATGTAATTCAGATATTGGGAACTGTACAAATCCAATGTGGTTTAATATGACAAAAACAGGTGCTATAGATCCTTATTTTTACCCACAATTCTTTAATGATATTTGGTCTGACATAAGTTATACCTTAATTTGTCTTTCTCCAACTACTATTAATAATTACATAGCTGGTTGTGAGAATATCGGTGCGTTATTAATGCCTTCAGGTCTTCAAAAGAAAATAAGGTCAATTGCAGTTAAGGAAGAAGTAGGTTCCTCTTCTCAAGGACCATTTTATTCTCACACATATACCTATTATTATGGCACTTGTTTTCAATCTGTAGATTCAAAGCCTCAACCTTGTTTTGGATGTTAAAAACTAATTTTTTGTAAAATGAAATACATTTTATTAATAATCACCTCAATGCTCTTTAGCATTGAGGTGATTTCACAGCAATTTCAGTTTAGGTTAAATAATCCGGTTGAGCAAACAGTTATAGACGTTGTTGAACGTGCCAATACTTTTGAGTTTGTAGGATATCAAAATTCTAACAATCCTGTCTTTCCTTATAAGTTAATCCTTAGTAAGTCAGGGGTATTTGTTTCAGATACTGTTTATTTAAATAGTCCAAACTCTATTTTTACAGGAATAATTAACTCAAGTGGAAATGAGTTTTTATCTCATTCTGGGTATAGAAGAGGTGATAAAACAGGTGAGTTAATTGTTAATGGTTCAGGTGCTACTGACACTATAATTTTACAAAATGGAAACAAACAATTTTTCATAGACCAGACAAACCAGTTAAACGATTCTATATTTATTTCAATGGGATCCTACACAGACACAGGAAGATTTGCTGAAGCAGCTTTGTGGGTTGTAAATATTATGGATACTTCGAAGAACAAATTTATTGATTTATCAAACAGTCAAACTCTTGGGTTTAAAAATGTTTTTGATATAATAAAGATGAAAGATAAGTATATTGTTACTGCTTTTGGAGTTATTGTAGGAAACCCCATCAGTTGGACTGCATCATCGGAGATTATTGTTTTAGATCAATATTTCCAAATAGATACTGCATTTAATATTTCATACTCTAAGAATACATTTGGAAATAATAGGTTTGCTTTTAATGCTTCTCTAATTAAAATAGACGATCAACACTTTATGGTATCTTCAAGAGCAGCAAATCCGAGAAATGCTAACCATTCAAAAATTTACGATATGGGAGCAATAGTTTATGATACCAATTTCAATGAGGTTAGTTTAAATTTTTACGGACTTCCTGATTCAAATACTATTGAGGCCAATCGAAACTCTTCTCGTTACATGAATAATCCATTTATTTTCATAGGAGGGGTAGAGAATAACGTTGTTAATACATCAGGTTATCCGCCAGATACTACATTATTTATGCTTACCAAGACGGACTTAATGGGAAATGAAATATGGACTCGATATTACAGTAATAATACCAACTTATTTATGCATAAGGTGCTAGCTACTTCAGACGGTGGAGCACTAATGGTTGGTTGGTCGTATGATCCTGCCGGGCCTGATGGTTTTGAGAAGGATGTTTGGATTGTAAAAGTAGATAGCAATGGCAATTATTTGCCAACGAGTATTAAAGAGCAGCAAATTTCGAAAAGTGACTTCAATTTTTATCCTAACCCATTAAAGAATGAGCTGCATTTTAGACAAATTAATACACACAGAAATTATCAGTTTGAATTATTTGATGTTTCAGGCAGAAAAGTCGCGGAAGAACAATTGACTAATAGTGATGAAACAATTAATATCAGTCATCTAAATACTGGTACTTACATTTATCACTTGATGGATCAGAAAGGAAATTATGCCACAGGAAAGCTGATAAAAGAATAGTTAAACCTAATAATTCTAAACCAACTCCCTTTAGCTCATAGCTGAGTAGAGAAGTTAGAAATTTTAATTGTTAAAAAACGAGTAGGCCTTAGTGTTAGGTCTAGGATTAAGTTTGTAAGAATATTTACAACCTTTTGCCTTATTTCAAAGTCTTATGTGTTTGTAGTAATTTTATAGTAATAATTAAACAAAGGATGTTACATTTTTTTCGCAATAGTTTAAAAAACGAATCCAATATTGGGATTTTGCTTTTATTTTTTTCGTTTACCGTAAATGCACAAAACCCTGTTATTGATAGGACATTTAAATCAGGATTTACTGCGAATTCTTCCGATGAAGAATATTACAATTTAGATATTCATGAAATTAATGATACGCTAATTTCATTAGTTATAAATTCTAAAGATACGGGTAGTCTTGTTAAGTATGGAGTTCGGTATGTTTTAAGTAAATCAGACTTGTCCGCATTCAGGATAGATACTTTATGGGACTTAAATAAATTGAATGTCCTAACATATCCCACTCAAAACCGTACTTATCATCCTCTAAATTTATTTTTAAAAGACGAAGTAAATAATGCTACTTATGAACTAGAGTATTACACTGACACCACTTTTAAACAGGTTATTACTTTTTTTACTTTAGATGGTCTTGGGAATAGAATAGATACAGTTGTATCTATTCTAACTCGCAATGAATCAATGACGAATAATCCATTTATTTATGATAGTTTAATTTATGTCACACTATCTAACTTTACAGGCGACAGTACAATTCTTAGGGTTTATGATTTTGATGGTAGTATTGTAAACAGTAGAAGGCATTACCATGGTGCCGGTGGGACTCTTTTTGGCGGTCCATTAAGGCTTCAACAACCTGTGGAGCCCTTGCCTTCGAACGACTCGATGCTTGTTTACCCATATATAGGCACATCTTCAGGTATTCAACTTATCAATAGATTTACACTAGATACAGCAGGTTGGGTTTATATAGATGGTTTTCAATCTGCCAATTTGGCAAATCAATACGGTCTTAGATTAAGGGTTACAACAGGCTATGCCTTTTTTAACTCTTACTTTGTTATGGGAGGGTATTGTAAGAAGTTAACTTATGTTGGACCCGGTAATTTACTTTCAGACTATACTTTTTTTAGAATAGAGATGACATATGATGGTCAAATATTAGACGTAGAAACTTTTGGGAATGATTCAATTGATGAAAGATCATATGATTATTTCATTGATAATAATACTGACTATTTCATTGGCTCATCTCCCTTCGCTTTTCCTAATGTGGGTGATGCAGAGTATAGACAACTCTTATTGTTAAAAAGGTCTAGCAGTTTTCAAGACAGTCTACTTTTTTACGGAAATAGCAATCATGTTGGTTTAAGTGCATGTGTAGATAACAATGAAGATGTTTATATTTTGAGTAGGTACAGCAACGCATGGACAAATGACAGTATTTTTACTGTCATCACCAAAGTGCCCAACAGCCTGCTTGTAAGTGTAAAAGAATACAACCCAAACGTGAGCTCTTTGGTCGTTTATCCAAACCCAACAAGGGATCAGTTACAGGTAGATGGAGCAGAAACAGGTGAGTTTTATCGAATAGTTTCAATTACTGGTCAGATAGTGCTTGAAGGGACATTAATTGATAATAAAACCATAGATGTCGGTGTTTTGAAAGCAGGTACTTACTTTTTGCAGCTAGAAAGTCAACAAGCAGCTGTGCACCGAGCTAATGTGTTTATAAAAGAATAGTTAAACCTAATAATTCTACACCAACTCCCTTTAGCTCATAGCTAAAGGGAGTTTTTTTTTATGTCAGGTGCTGATTGAAATAGGAAAGGGAAACATCAAAATGGTACCTTTGATGTTCAATTACAAAAAGCAGAACTTAAAATATACACAACATGTCAAGCGAAAAATTTGATTCACATAAAGCTCCTGAGCCGGTAGGAGCTTATCCTCATGCCCGAAAAGTGGGTAATTTATTATTTCTTTCAGGCGTAGGTCCGAGAGAACGTGGTACAAAAGTCATTCCAGGTGTTGAGCTCGATGAAAATGGTGAAATCCTATCCTATGATATCGAAAAACAATGTCATTCCGTATTTAAAAATGTACGTGCTATCGTTGAAGATTCTGGTGCAGAATGGAAGAATGTAGTAGATGTAACGGTTTTTTTAACCAATATGAAAGCTGATTTTAAAACCTATAACCGAATTTATGCGGAGTATTTTGCAGAAAATCAACCGTGTAGAACTACTGTAGAAATTAAAAGTTTACCCACTCCAATCGGTATTGAACTAAAAGTAATTGCTACGATTTAGTGATCAATTAACCTGCCATTTTTTCAAGGTCGGTTCTTGTTCAAAAATTTTCCAAAGTTGTAAGCTGAATCCAAAACTTTGGAAAAGTTTTGAAGGGAAAGTTGCAAGTGCATCCAAAACTTTGGAAAAGTTTTGAAGCAAAAAAGCTTGAACCGGTCTTTCCTCATATTAAACCTTAACAATTCCCATCTGATGGAGAATTGTTAAATTTGCGCCCATTAAATTCACCGACACTAGGTTATTATTCATTATGAGTAAGTATAAAGAATATAAGCAATTGAATTTGCCAGAGATAGCTTCTGATATTTTAGCAAAATGGGAAGCAGAAAATACCTTTCAAGAAAGTATTGATTCAAGGGAAGATGCGCCATCTTTTGTGTTTTACGAAGGACCGCCCTCTGCTAATGGATTGCCTGGTATTCACCACGTGATGGGTCGAACGATTAAAGATATTTTTTGCCGTTACAAAACGCAAAAAGGCTTTCAGGTAAAGCGAAAAGCTGGGTGGGATACGCACGGACTGCCCGTAGAGCTTGGTGTTGAGAAGGAATTGGGCATTACCAAAGAAGATATTGGTAAAACCATTACGGTTGAAGAATACAACCAAAAATGTCGGGAAGCAGTAATGCGTTACACCGACGTTTGGAATAATTTGACCAAGCAGATGGGCTACTGGGTAGACATGAATGACCCGTATGTAACTTATGATAATAAATACATTGAGAGCGTTTGGCATTTGCTTTCAAAGCTGTACAATAAAGGATTAATTTATAAAGGATACACCATTCAACCATACTCGCCTGCTGCAGGAACAGGGTTGAGTACCCACGAATTAAATCAGCCTGGATGTTATAAAAATGTAAAAGACACTTCAGCTGTAGCACAGTTTAAAGTGGTGAATAATGAGCAGTCTGCTTCATTGTTTAATGACATTCACGGTGATTTATTTTTCATCGCTTGGACCACTACGCCATGGACGCTTCCATCAAATACCGCTTTAGGTGTTGGTCCCAAAATCACGTATGTAAAAGTAAAAACGTTTAACAAATATACGTTTGAACCGATTACCGTGTTGTTAGCCAAAGATCTATTGAATAAATGGTTTTCGCCAAAAGATGCTGATTTACAATTAGCGGACTATAAAGCTGGCGATAAAAAGGTGCCTTATGAGGTAGTCGGAGAAATCAACGGGACTGAACTTGATGGCATGCGTTATGAGCAGCTTTTACCGTATGCCCAACCTGAAGAAGGTGACGCTTTTCGGGTTATTTTAGGAGATTTTGTAACGACTGAGGACGGTACAGGTATTGTGCATTTAGCGCCTAGCTATGGTGCTGATGACTTTAGAGTAGCACAAACCAATGGAATCGGAGCGTTACACTTAGTAGATATGCAAGGTCGTTTTGTGCCTGAGGTAACTGATTTTGCAGGAGTTTATGTAAAAGAGCAATATGAAGATGAGGCGACTAAGCCTGCAGATTATAAATCGGCTGATGTACGTATTTCGATTAAATTGAAAGAGCAAAACAGAGCTTTTGATGTACAAAAATACGAGCACAGTTACCCACATTGTTGGAGAACGGATAAGCCAGTATTATACTTTCCATTGGATTCTTGGTTCGTAAAAACTACGGCCATGAAGCCAGAGTTAATTGCGAACAATAAAACGATTAATTGGAAACCAGAAAGTACAGGAACTGGTCGTTTTGGAAACTGGTTAGAAAACTTACAAGATTGGAACTTATCTCGCTCAAGGTATTGGGGAATTCCGTTGCCTATTTGGAGAACTGAAGATGGGGAAGAGGAGCTGATGATTGGTTCAGCTGAGGAGCTGAAAACAGCCTGCGAAGAGGCGGTAGCTGCGGGAGTAATGGATACCAATCCAATGGCTGAGTTTACGCCGGGAGACTTCTCTAAAGACAATTACAATTCATTTGATTTCCACCGTCCGTTTGTGGATGATATTACATTGGTATCTGCTTCAGGCAAACCAATGAAGCGGGAATCAGACTTGATCGATGTATGGTTTGATTCAGGTTCTATGCCTTATGCGCAATGGCATTATCCGTTTGAAAACAAAGAATTAATCGAGCAAAATAAATTTTATCCGGCTGACTTTATTGCAGAAGGCGTAGATCAAACGAGAGGTTGGTTTTTTACCCTGCACGCAATTGCTACCTTGTGTTTCGATTCTGTGGCATTTAAAAACGTTGTTTCTAACGGATTAGTGTTGGATAAAAACGGACAAAAGATGTCCAAACGACTGGGTAATGCAATTGATCCATTTACAACCTTGGATAAATTTGGCCCTGATGCTACCCGATGGTACATGATCGGTAATGCGCAGCCATGGGATAATTTAAAATTTGATTTAGAAGGAATTACAGAGGTTCAACGTAAGTTTTTCGGAACCTTATACAATACCTATAATTTCTTTGCCCTCTATGCGAATATTGATGGATTTACTTACCAAGAAGCCGATGTAGCGACAGAAGATCGACCCGAGATCGACCGATGGGTATTGTCTAAACTAAATTCATTGGTAAAAGAGGTGGATGGCTTGTATGCTGACTTTGAGCCAACAAAAGCAACTCGATTGATTCAGGATTTTGTAACAGAAAACTTAAGTAATTGGTATGTTCGTCTGTGCAGAAGACGTTTCTGGAAAGGCGATTACACTACCGATAAGATTTCAGCTTACCAAACGTTGTATACGTGTTTAGAAACCGTTTCTCGACTATCAGCACCTGTTGCACCTTTCTTTATGGATCGTTTATTCAATGATTTAAATGTAATTAGCGGAAAGGATAGCAATAAATCAGTGCATTTAGCATTATTTACGAAAGCTAACGATTCTCTAATCGATTTAGATCTAGAACAACGAATGGGAATTGCTCAGAAGGTTACTTCTATGATTTTAGCCTTAAGAAAGAAAGAGCAAATCAAGGTTCGTCAGCCATTGCAGCGCATTATGGTGCCGGTATTAGATCCTACTTTTAAGCGACAATTAACTGAAGTGCAAGATTTAATTCTATCGGAGGTAAATGTAAAAGAGATCGAATACCTAGAAGATACCGCTGGCGTCTTAGTGAAGCGAATCAAAGCCGACTTTAAAAAGCTAGGACCGAAGTTTGGAAAGCAAATGAAGCAAGTTGCAGCTGCTATTGCTTCGATGGATCAGGAAGCAATTGCTGAGCTAGAAAAGAACCAAAGGTTTACCATTGATGTTGATGGTAACAGTTTGGAGATAAGCACGGATGATGTGGAAATTTCTACCGATGATATTCCTGGGTGGTTAGTTGCATCTGAAGGGACTTATACCGTAGCCCTAGATATTAACATTTCAGACGAATTAAAGCAGGAAGGTATCGCTAGAGAGTTGGTTAATCGTATTCAGAACCTGCGAAAAGACACAGGTTTTGATGTGACGGATAAAATTAACATCACTGTTCAAAAACAGGAAGAGCTGAATAAAGCGATAGAAGCGAATAAACAGTATATTTGTTTGGAGACGTTAGCCATGGACATTACTTTAGTTGATAAAATTTCTGGAGAGGCTGACATAATTGAAATTGATACAAACGTAACGACTAAGGTGTCGTTAGAAAAAATATAAGCTATGAGTCAAGATAAAACACGCTACTCTGATGCAGAATTGCAAGAGTTCAAGGAATTAATCCAAGGAAAATTAAATGAAGCAAAAGTCGATTTAAAAAACTTAAGGGATACGCTTTCCTACAAAGATGATCATGGTACTGATGATACTTCACCAACATTTAAAATGATGGAAGACGGCTCTGAGACGCTTTCAAGAGAAGAGGTATCTCAACTAGCTATTCGTCAAGAAAAGTTTATATCACACTTGGAGAATGCGTTAATTCGTATTGAGAACAAAACATATGGAGTGTGCCGAGAAACCGGTACGTTAATTCCCAAGGAGCGTTTAAAAGCTGTTCCGCACGCGACACTTTCCATCGAAGCAAAGCAAGCTCAAAACAACCGATAATTAAAAAGGACGAAAGTCCTTTTTTTATGTCCGCACAATTGCATTATGAATAAGATTACACGATTTCTTACTTCTCCATTACTCATCGTTTTGGTGATATTGGTATTAGACCAATGGTCCAAGTTTTGGATTAAAACGAATATGTTCTTAGGGGAAGAATTTCCCGTATTGGGTGATTGGTTTATCATCCATTTTACGGAGAATAATGGCATGGCCTTCGGAATTGAGTTTGGTTTTGAATATGGTAAACTATTTTTAACACTATTTAGAATTGCAGTTGTAGCTGTTATTGGGTTTTATTTATTTCGATTACCACGAAAATCAACCTCAACAGGTTTATTAGTAACAGGCTCACTTATATTCGCAGGTGCTGTCGGAAATATTATTGATAGTGTGCTTTATGGGGTGGTGTTTGATGAAAGCTACAATCAGATTGCCACGTTTTTGCCAGAGGCTGGCGGTTATGCCCCAATTTTCTACGGGAAAGTAGTAGATATGCTCTATTTTCCGCTGATAGAAGGTTACTTCCCCGATTGGTTACCAATTTGGGGCGGTGAGCACTTTCTATTTTTTCGTCCAGTTTTTAATATTGCCGACTCTGCTATATCAGTTGGGATTGGTAGTTTGTTATTATTCCAACGCTCGTTTTTTAAAAACCTATCATAAAAAAAGCCCTTCCAAATTTGAAAGGGCGCATCTCAAGCATGCTAGATTTTAAAACCAATTAATAAAAAATAATCTTGCTCAAGAGGTATTATTTATTTGACGACTAGTTTTTCGCTTCTAAAGCTTCCATTCTCTCTTAGTTTTATAATGTAAACGCCTTTAGATAAATCTGACCTATCGATGGTAATCGATGACTGACCTTTTGGTTGATCCATCACTAACTTCCCCTGGATGGTATAGACTTTTACTCGGTCTACTAGCTGAGAATTGATTTCTATGGATTGCCCAGATGCTAGTGGATTTGGATAGATTACTTGTTTTTGAGGAGATATAGGAGGAATGGGTTTAATGATTTGATTGATATCGCCTGAATCATATAGTAACTGAATTTTTTTACTCAACTTCTTTAAATCAATTACAGATCTAGTATTGGTGCCATCCTCTAGGCTATTTTCCGCGAAAACGTATGCTAAATCTATTTCAAAGAAATCGCCGGTTGCTAAAGTGTCTACCTCAGTAGAAGCTACAATCCTTCTGTCTCCGGGCGCATTTGCAACCGCGAAGTTATTTGATTCAGTCCATGCTGTAGGCTCGAAATAAGTTGGGTCGCCAGGAAAAAGAAAGTCAGCATCTTGGTTGGTAGCTCCGTTGGATCGATGATAGCCATTTCCACCATATTTGAGATGAGATCCATCTTTATACTTGGCTTTCATACAGTCATAAAAGTCTTGAGGATTTTCAGGCTCTCCATTTCCCGAAGGGTTCAGGTCGTAATACATTGAATGTGTCAAAGATTTATTTAGCAACATCATACCAATAGCTGGCGGCGATTCACCGTATGAAGGAATACCTTGTCGTGGACCATCTACTCTGTCTCCATTGTATCCATAAACCATATTTAAGGCAGTATCTGTTCCAACGTAGTCATCAAAAGGGTCACCTAAATCGAAGTCATTGTACATTCCAAAATACACTTTTCGATAGTTAAATAAAGAACGGTTGATAAATTTGAGATTTATAAAAATGGTATTTTGTAGCTGCTGATCAGGAGAATTAAATCCATACACCATTCCATGGACTTCTAGCTCCATGCTGTTAGGTAAGTTGCCTTTTTTTGCATCATTGCATATAAAATACATCGCTTCATCTCCTTTAATATCCGGATAGTCTCCACTTTCTGGTTCATAAATAGAATTCCCATTTAGATCGATAAATGGAGCTAGTATATTTGCAGTACCATTATATCCATTTGCTGGCCAACTTCTAATTTCCTCAGGAACCTCGTAGTTGCTTTTTGATGAGTTTGATATGTGTTCTTCTATTGTTGAACGCCTTACTTTCCATGTCTTATTCCAATAGGAAGGGTCGGCCCCGGTTCTATTTTGAAGGCGCATTGGGCCTTGTATAAAGTCATTTTCAACGTAAAATACTTTAGAGAGTCGCAATAAATCCGGCTGAGAAGGAATGTCTAAATCAATTAATCCACCAACCCAAAACCCGGCCATGTATATGGCACTTGTTTCCGAATTCTTAGGAATAAAAAACTGCGCTCTAGAATTATAGAAGTCATTGAACAATTTCCCATCGGCATACACCCTGGTATTTACATTTCCAACTTCTAATGCCTGATAAATAGATTGTGAAAAAAGTAGGGAACTACTCATCAAAAGGAGCGTCAACGTTAAGGATTTTACTTTTTTCATTTGTAATTGATTTATACCTTAAGCCTTTAAGGAGCATCAATTTACAAAAAAATTATAACTTAATCCTAATTCCTGCTGAAATTCCTATGACTTTACGCTTCTCTCTAAGCGGGAAATCACCTTCATATAACGATGAGATATTTGACCTGAAGCTAGGCTCTGCCATCAAATGAATGGTTTCGTCGAGTTGATAACTGACACCACCTGCAAGCTCAAGATTTAATATCACTCCTGAACTATATGGATCATCATTTCCTCCAAAATCTAATCGAGTAGATTCTCCTTCTCCCAATATATATCCTGATTGCTTTTGGAATATTGTGGGTGTAATTCCAGACTTTAAGTAAACCGACCATCGTTGTAAGTCAATTTGATAACCAATTAGTAAAGGAATGTCTACCATATGATAGGTGTTGTTTTGCTCTCTATTTGCTACCTCAGTTTCATACACCTGTCTGCTAGTGATATCGTAAATTGGAACAGGTTCGCCTGTAGGTCCAACTGTAAAACCAGTGACAATAGAATCAAATACGGTTTGCTGAGAGATAATATTGGTCTCATTATATGTTAGTCGTTCATTAAATCTAGTATATCGAACTCCAGTTTCGATAAAAACATTATTAAAGAAGTAATACGTCAGATTTGCTTGAAGGCTACCGCCTATTGCAGTTTGCTCTGACTGGTTACGTTTATTGAGATAGGTATTACTTTCACTCTGCTTTGCAGAAAGTTCTTTATTCATAAACTGCAGCCCCATCTGAAAAGAAACATATAGATGATTCTTTAGTGAAAAACGTTTCTTGGTTTCCGCATTGTAATACAAGGAATCAATACCAATAGGTGTCGCAGCATCAGACCTGCTAACTTTCTTAATTTTAAATGGTTTTAATGCAGCAATATGACCTAATGATGCTCGAATTGTTGAGGGATTTTTATGATCTGTTACTTCTTTAAAAGTGAGTTTTGTAGCGTCCTTTTTACTCTGCTCAGGAGTTGTAGATACTGATTCTTCGACTTCTTGTATGGGTTTTGTAAGCGTATGATTAACCTTCGCATTATTCACCGCTGTTATCGAACTTTCATTAGCTGGTCGTGCAATATTAGTAGCACCATCTGTTGCCTCAGCTACATCTTTTGGGGTATCGTATGGACCAACTGATTTATTGCTGTATGAATGCGCTAATTGATTATCAGCTGCAATCGCAGTAGATTGATTGATTCGATCTTTATAGGCTTTGTATTGCCCGAATGGAGAAGGCATTGCTTGAATATAATAAGATCGAGTTCCATTGCTGGATACTTCAGCGTCATTATATGCTAATAGCATTCCACCAAAATCATGTCCGCCGTAAAGTTGTTCTTTACTTGTTTGATAAGCGTACGATTCTTTTTGCTCGTTCTGTGCTGAACCAAATCCAATAACGGCAGCTCCAACAAACATGAAGCCGATGGTCATGAATAGGAAATTTTTCCAATTCAATGCAATTTGATTTAGGAGTACGTGCCCGAAACTTCTCTTCTCTACAATATTGCTCCAGGCTGAGTGAGGCGGTGTTTCCTCATGTCCTGCAAAAGTAGACCGAAAGAGTTCGTCGATATGGTTATCCTCTTCGTTATACATTCCTTTCTTGATTATATTTTATTAATACGTTTTGTATCCATTTTCTCGCTTTGGATAGTTGAGATCTTGAAGTACTTTCGGTAATATTCAAAACTTCACCTATTTCTTTATGACTGTAACCTTCTATGGCATATAGGTTAAATACTATTCGATATCCTTCAGGGAGTTGTTTAATAATCGTCATCAACTCTTTTTCACCCATATTACTTTCGGCCATTGGCTCCATAGATCCCACTTGGTAATCTTCAATGCCAACTTGCTCTCGCTGAGCGCTAGCCTTGCGGAAATAGTTAAGGCAAGTATTCACCATTATTCTTCTAATCCACCCCTCAAAAGAGCCATTAAATGAAAATTTAGAGATGTTATCAAACACTTTTATAAAGCCATCTTGCATCATGTCTTGAGCTTCTGCTCTGTGACGCCCATAGCGAAGGCAAACAGAAAACATAATACCGCTATAGCGATCGTAAAGAGCACGTTGGTGCTCTTTGCTTTCGTTAACACAGCCTTTTATGAGTTCTCTTTCTTCCATTTGTTTACTAGCAATTACCAGTGTAGACACCACTGAAATGCAAAATGCTGCCTTAAATTACAGAAAAAACGAGAAGAATAGTGAAATGTTAAATCTAAACGAGTTGATTAGCGACCAAATATTCTGCAATCTGGATAGCATTCGTCGCCGCACCTTTACGTAGATTGTCAGCCACAATCCACATGTTTAGTGTGTTTTCTTGTGATTCATCTCGTCTGATTCGTCCAACAAAAACAGCGTCTTTGTCCTTAGAATAAAACGGCATCGGGTAGTTGTTTACATCAGGTTGGTCTTGCAGCGTTATGCCTTCTGTTTCGGATAGTGTTCTGCGGACATCAGCTAACTCAAAAGGGGCATTGAGTTCTACATTTACCGACTCAGAATGACCGCCCATTACCGGCACACGAACTGCAGTGGCACTAACTTTAATGCTGTCATCACCCAAAATTTTGTTGGTTTCTTTGATGAGTTTCATTTCTTCTTTGGTGTAGCCGTTATCTGTAAATACATCACAATGTGGGATGCAATTTTGATGAATTTGATAGGGGTACGCCATTTCTCCTTGTTTGCCCGCACTTTCATTAGCTAATTGTTCCACAGCTTTTACTCCTGTGCCAGTGATGGATTGGTAAGTAGATACTACTACTCGCTTTACTCCATATTTTTTATGCAATGGATTTAGTGCCATCACCATTTGAATCGTAGAGCAATTTGGGTTGGCAATGATCTTGTCACCAGCTCGCAGTGCCCATGCATTTACTTCAGGGACAATCAACTTTTTATCTGGATCCATTCTCCACGCGGAAGAATTATCAATTACAGTAGTGCCTACAGCAGCAAACTTTGGCGCAAATTCAATAGAAGTAGAACCACCTGCAGAAAAAATTGCGATAGAAGGCTGAAGCGCAATCGCCTCATCCATGGATTTGATGAGGTACTTCTTGTCATTAAAAACGATTTCTTTTCCAACAGACTTTTCGGATGCAACGGGAATTAATTCAGAAACAGGAAACTTTCGTTCTGCTAACAATCTTAACATAACTGTTCCTACTAAACCTGTGGCGCCGATCACTGCAACTTTCATCTCTTTTTTTGATTTAATGATTCAATAACTATCGAAGGAGACAAAAATACTATATTTACGTGCTAGAGATATCAAAACCATGAGAATTCAATTCAATCTTATCCTTGTCTTACTCTTATTGACATACAACAGCAGTAGCGCGCAATTTTCTGACGATTTTGCTGATGGCAACTTTACGGCTAATCCTGCTTGGATAGGAGAGTCGGCTAAATTTCAGGTAGACGCTCAAAATAGGTTACAATTGAATGATGTCACCGCCAGCAGTCCTGCATATTTGGTAACGAACTCAGCTGCTATTTATAATGCTTCGTGGGAGTTTTATGTAAAATTGGACTTCAATCCTTCTACATCTAACTATGGAAAAGTAATGTTGGTTTCTGATGTACAAGATATTAATGCAAGCTTTAATGGGTACTTCGTTCAAATTGGTGGAGCTAGTGGCACAGTGGATGACGTATCTTTATATCGTCAAGACGGAAGCTCAGATGTGAAAATTATTGATGGTGTAGATGGCACGGCTGCGACTAGCCCGGAATTAAAAATCCGTGTTACACGTGATAGCACTGGTAATTGGGAGCTGTTCATCGATCCTGCTGCAACAGGTGCTAGCTTCGTCTCTCAAGGAACTGCAACTGACACCACCTATACCCAGTCTGCATATTTTGGGGTCAATTGTATTTATACATCAACCCGGTCAGATAAATTCTTTTTTGATGATTTCTTAGTGAGTGGCACTGCATTGCAAGACAATCAAAAGCCAAGGTTAAGTGCTGTAAATGTGTTGTCAGCGTCAGCCATAGCGGTAAAGTTCTCTGAAAGAGTTTCGGCTGCTACGGCCGAGAATACCATAAATTATACGGTTAATTTAGGCTTGGGAGCGCCGCAATCGGCCAACTTAGCGCCCCTAGATAGCTCTTTAGTGCAGTTGACTTTTTCAACTCCTTTTACAAATGGACAATCGTATGCGTTAAGTGTAAACAATGTAGCGGATCTCTCAGGCAATGTGATGGATGCAGATACTGTTTCCTTCTTATATTTTATACCTGACACGGCCGAAGCTAAAGATATTCTCATCAATGAATTATTTCCTGATCCATCGCCAAGAGTTGGCTTGCCGGAGCAAGAGTTTATAGAACTTTATAATCCTTCTGCTAAGATCATCGACCTGAGCAATTGGACACTCTCTGATGGCAGCTCTACTGCGAGTTTGCCTGCTCAAGTGATTGCACCAAATGAATACGTAATTGTTTGTGCTAATGCTGATGTTGCATTATTTCAACCTTTTGGAACAGTTGTAGGCGTATCAAGCTTTCCCAGGCTCAACAATACTGCCGATCAGATCACACTGAGAAATAGCAGCAATGAAGTCATTGATGTGGTGGCATACACCGATGATTGGTATGGAGATGCAGGTAAAAAGTCAGGAGGGTATACCTTGGAATTAATCAATCCGCTTTCGCCCTGTTCCGATCGCCAAAATTGGATGGCTTCGAATGCTGCAATTGGAGGAACTCCGGGAACACAGAACAGTGTATTTAATAATGCCTTGGATACTATAGGTCCAGATTTGATCAATGTATTAGTGCAATCGGCCGATACCATTATTTTGGAGTTTAACGAACTATTGGATAGCGGATCGGTAATTATTGGGAATTATCGCTTTTCTAGTGGTAATACAGCTGCCTTTGTTAGCAATGTACCACCATCGTATACACAGGTGATCATAGCGCTGTCGGTGCCGCTCACTGAAGGCGTGTTAGAAACAATAACCGTTACCGGAATTACAGATTGCGCAGGCAATGCTATTGGAGCAAAAAATACAGCAAGTTTTACGCTGCCGGAAACGCCACAACCGGGAGATATTATCTTGAACGAAGTGCTATTTAATCCACGGTCAGGAGGTGTCGATTTTGTGGAGATTTATAATAACAGCCAAAAAGCAATTAGTCTAAATGGGTGGAAGTTAGCGAATCAAGAAGGCGGAGTATTCGATAATATTCGAGCAATTAGTGATGTGGCTTATGTCATGCTACCCGGAGAATATACCGTTTTAACGACCGATCAGGAGAAAGTAAAGCAGGAATACCCGTTGAGCTTTTCAGACCGGATGTTGGAAATGAGTTCATTTCCTTCTATGAATGATTCTGAAGGAAATGTTTACTTATTGATGGAAGATACCACCGTATCAGACTTTTTCATTTATGATGCGGATATGCATTTGGCGCTGCTAACTGATTTGAATGGTGTTTCGTTAGAGCGTATCAATTTTGACCGACCAACGAATCAAGAAGGAACTTGGCATTCAGCGGCAAAAAGTGTGGGATATGCTACGCCTACCTATGAGAATTCTCAGTTTTTCGGACTGGGCAACAGCTCAAGTACACTCACCATTACTCCCGAAGTGTTCTCCCCGGATAATGACGGATTTGAAGACTTAATCAGTTTTAATTACCGTTTTGACCAAGCAGGGTTTATCGTAACCGCTCGGGTGTATGATGCCAAAGGCAGATTAGTAAAAGAGCTGGCGAATAATGAAGTAGTTGGGGCAGAAGGGAATTTTATTTGGGATGGCTTAAACGAAGACAATTCCAAAGCAGCAATTGGCCCCTATATTTTACTATTTGAAGCTTTTACTGAAGGCGGAAGCACAGAAAAGTTTAAAAAGACGTTTGTGCTAGGTGGGAGGTTGTGATGTGAAAACAAATTTAAGATTCCCTATTTCTTAGTTAAACTTCTTATTTGTCAGGTTATAAGTTTAAATCTCATTGTATATGTTATACGACAATTTTACTTTTATCTGATGTTTATTAGTCTGTAAATTTATTTATAAAATATTCTGAAATCCTAAGATGCTCCACAGACAATAACCACTCTCAAAATACAAAAGCCCCGTGCAATTTCTTACACGAGGCCTTTTAAACACTAATACCGATTACTTTATAAAATGTCGCATACGTCGTGCCTCGTATACTCCTTTTATAATAGTTCGGCATTTACCAATTCTAGCTTTTAAAATTATTGCATTTATTTCTTGCGGCAACTAAAAACTGAATTGGTATAACTCACACTATATACTTATCTTACAATCAATTTTTGGCTTTCACCTGTGATTGTTTTTACAATGTACATTCCTGCATTTAATTCAGAAATATCTACTTTGTTGGTTTGATCAAAGTTGGTTACTTGCTTTCCAACCATGTTGAATATAAAACCTGTTGTGGTTTTATTGAAATTAATTTGATCTCCATTGGCAGGATTAGGGTAAATGGCCAATTCAATTCCCTTTATTCCATTTTCTTCTATAGAAGTGGTAAAGTTAATACTGTAGATTGCCACGTTTCCGCTTACCTCATTACTTGCTACCAACAAATCCATGTTGTTGGGAGAAACACTTGCTGGGATAAAGAATAATCCTTCAGGACCTAGATCTCCTGCAGCAGAGTCAGTAGCAGCAGCAGTAAAATCTCTATTTAAGAAGTATTGCTCGAATGTTGGAGCATTTACATTGCTAACATCATAAACCATGATACCACCCATTCTTTCTAAGCCAATAAATGCATATTGCTTTCCTCTAATTTCTTCTACAATAATAGCCTCCGGCTCTGCGCCTTTGTCATCACTTCTAGAATCAAACGAATTGTTATCGTCATTATTAGAGTTGAAAGTGGTTGGGAAGTTGGCTGCTAAATAGCTTTCAAAGTCATCACCACTGTCATAAATTAAAGCGCCTGAAGTAGAGAATATTGAAAAAGAACGACCACCATAAGCATATAACTCATCATAATCACCATCATTATCAATATCTCCGAGCGTAGTAGTAATGTTCAATCTTCCTAAGCTATCGTCGTCTTGTAGTCCGGCGTAGTTTGGAAATACAATGCTATCTAAGGTCAAATCCTTTACTCTTTCTTCTTCAGAAAACCCATCGTAATCTCTTGAATCACCTTCGTTAGCTGTAAAAATGTAGAAGTTTCCTCCAATAACCTGTCCGTCTATGGCATCTGGCATGTACATCCCTTTTACAGGGTAGTTTCTCATATTGATTATACCATCTCTATTGCTTGCATCCAAGGTATTACCTTGTAATGACCAATCCTTAAAACCCAATGGCATAATTTCATCTGCAATACCAGTAGCTAAGTTTACTTTAATAATTGCGTTATTTTCTTGACAACTCACATATGCAAATGCATTGTTCTGGTCTACTGTGATGTATTCTGGCTCTAAATCCATTTCTACTGTGGCATTTGGACCAAAAACGCGTACATCTTTCGAAATGGTAGAAACCATTACATCATCGAAATAAAGGCTACCACCATTTCTTGCAAACATATTGAATCGCACATAATGTGGTAAGTTAGATCCTACGACATATGTAAAATCTCGGTACACAGAGTCTACTACATCTCCTGAATTGTTTCCATCAGCTACTAATGTATCTATAGCAGTCCAGTTGATGCTATCTTGAGAAACTTCAATGGCTGTTTGCCAATCTGCTCCAGCGCTAGAAATTCGAGCGGAGAATTTTAACGATTGAACAGCGGAGTATAAACCCGTTCTAATGATATCGCCTTGGGTATTTAAACCGGCTTTACCATTCCCTGAATTAGCGTTGCTTGAATTAAAGTAGCCACCTGCATTTAACCATCCATTTGGCATTCCTGATTCTAAGCTGTCTACTACTGCATTAAATTTAGCGAATGATACATTAGTTACTGTTGCTTGTGCAACCCCTGCGCTAATATCAATTATAGATACAGAACCTGCAGGGTCTACCAAATAATCATCATCTGGCTCGCCTTCATTCGCTACAATTACTTTATTTCCATCAGGAGTAAATGTTAACATATCTGGCAATGCCCCAACTGTTACATCATTTAGATACACTCCGGCTGCATCAAAAAATACGACTTTACCATTCGCTTGTTTATTAGTGTCTTCTACAGCGGCTGCTAGAACGCCATTATTAAAAGCCACGCTATTGGCACTTGCTCCATAAGCGGATAGGGTTATGGTGTTTTGCAACGTAGGTATCGCCGGATTACTAATGTCTAAAACTTGCACACTTGAATTAGCTGCGTTTACAAAAAATAGTCGTTGTGTAGTGGAGTCATATGCAGTAATTTCTGCTGCTCCATCATCAAAAATACCGGTGTTGTAAGAGCCAATAGCTGACATCTGAAAGCTTTGTGCAAACGTGCCTGCAGCTATTAAAACACCTGATAAAAGGGTAATTGTTTTTTTCATAGTTCTTGATTTATAGTTTAAAATCAAAACTATGTAATGACTGCCCCCCGCTGGTTAAAGTAAATTTATACGTTAGTTAATGAATCATTATTCAGGTGAATTTAATGTTATCAAAAGTCCTCTTAATTAAGTTCGTTTTTTTAAAACAACCTTATTCATATCGTTGTTTTATTTACATGAAAGAGAGAGATGAGGTGCTAAAAGAAATTCGATTGGATTTAGAACTGCCCAATGAGGGAGCATTGTCGATTGAATTGTTTCAAAATATCACGCTAAGGCCGATATTGAAGTTTCAAAATTCATTAATTATCGAGGTGTTTAAAGATTATTTGAAGAAGAATCACCGGACCTTTTCAGCGCTAAACCAGAAGATTCAGTTAGAAATTATTCGGGATAGTTTAAAAAAGGATCAACGCATTAAAAACCAATTTATCGCATTGATCACAGCATATTTTACGGTAGAGGAGTACTCCAATTATCTCACATCGTTAAATGAAATCAATAAACGCATCGTGAGCATGACTATACAGCGACTGCAAGATCAATTAACGCGTTTGGTGCTATAGATCGTTGATGTTTTCTAGGTAATAGTTCGCCTGCTCCAGGATCTCTGCTTTTTGGTCGCCATCCATTTTGCGCCATAAGTTCAACATCATCCCCATTCGTGGATTTGACGATAAATAATTTTCGTGTTGAAAGATAAAGTTCCAATATAAACTATTGAAAGGGCACGCTTTGTCGCCCGTCTTTTTCTTTTTGTTATAGTAGCAAGATCCGCAGTAGTTGCTCATTTTATCCACGTAGTTAGCGGAAGAAATGTATGGTTTGGTTGCGATGATGCCTCCATCGGCAAATTGGCTCATACCTCTCGTATTGGGCATTTCTACCCATTCTATTGCATCGATGTAGATTCCAAGATACCATTCGTCCACTTCATTAGGGTTCACATTGGCCAATAAAGCAAAATTTCCTGTGACCATTAGGCGCTGAATATGGTGTGCGTAAGCATACTCTAGCGACTGTTGAATCGATGATTTTAGACAATTCATCTTAGTTTTTCCAGTCCAATAAAAATCAGGCAGTTGGCGCTTGTGATTCAATTCATTCATCTCAGCGTATTCCGGCATTTTTGCCCAATACATTCCCCGCATATACTCTCTCCAACCAATAATTTGCCGAACAAAGCCTTCAATTTGAGAAATGTCAATTTTGTCGGTATTCTCCTTATAATAATTAATCGATTGATTGATTACCTCATTTGTAGACAGCATTTTAGTATTCAAAGAAAAGGAAATCCGCGAATGGTAAATACTCCATTCGTTTACAGCCATTGCATCTTGAAAATCTCCAAATAAATGTAGGCAGTTTTCTAAAAAAAAGTCCAATTGCTCTAAGCTTTCCTCTCGGTTGATTGGCCAAAGAAAATGCTTTGCATCGATATTACCAATCGTTTTTACCGCTTTTGATTGAATCATTTCATAGATATCAGAAACATCGTGGTCAAACATCAGCGTAGAAGTAGGGGTATGTTTCGCAGGTAGCTTTTTACGGTTACTCGCATCATAGTTCCATTTGCCTCCTTCAGGTTTTTTCCCCTCCATCAATACGTCGTGCTTTTGGCGCATCATACGATAAAAGTTTTCCATCAGCCACTGCTTTTTCCCTTCAAAATGATTGCCTAACTCATCGCGTTTGGTATAAAAGTGTTCACTTTCGACTGCATTGCTATCAATGTCTAAGCTTTTGCAAAAGGACGTCAATTGCTGATCAAGGCGGTATTCATCAGGATGGAGGTATTCGAAATTTTCTATTTTTTTGTCAGTGATGAGTTGTTGAAGGTTTTCATCGAGTTGCTGTTGGTTTTTTTCGTCGTCCAATTTGTAATAGATAACTCGATGACCTTCATTCTTAAGGAATTTAGCAAACTCCCTCATGGCGGCAAAAAAACCAACTACCTTTTGAATGTGGTGTGGAGCATAGTCCGTTTCTTGGCGCATTTCAAATAGGCAGTACGTAACAGAATCGTCCGTAGTTTTAAACCAAGAGTGGTTGTAATGCAGTTGATCTCCAAGAATAAGTCGTAAGGTGGTTGGCATGGTGTCGTTGAATTTTACTCTTCAACGCTCAAAAAAACTTATTTGTTCGACCGTGCCGCTTCTTTAAAGTATTTCATAGGCACAAGAAGCATCCCAAAGCATTCTCCGTCTTCTTTTCCTTGGTGCTTATGGTGAACCTTATGTGCTTTTCTGATAGCTCTAAAATACACATTATCTGTATTTTTAAGCCAATTGAACCTACGGTGTATGAATACATCGTGCACTAAAAAGTAAGCAATACCGTAAAGTAGAATACCAAGACCTATGGAGAGGCCATAACTAAAGTAACCTTCTGCCCATAGCATAACCATACTCGTGCTGATTACGGCGTAAAAAATAAAATAAGCATCATTTTTTTCAAACCATCCCTTTTGCGGTTGATGATGATCTTCGTGTAAATACCACCCAAACCCATGCATGATGTATTTGTGTGAAAACCAAGCCATAAATTCCATAAAAGAAAAAGTAGCTACGGTAACGAATAGGTGTATGAATGTTTGCATCGATAGCAAAATTAAGCAGTTTTAGGTTATAGTAAACAGTTCTTAAAGATGAATGTTTTATTCCAAATTATTGTTGTCCGATTAAAATTTCGAAATGAAAACGAATGCTCATTTTATGTTGTCCCTTGAATTTTGATTTTTGGAAGATGAAATAAATCCTTAGAGAAACCCGGAAGCTCAAATCTGTGATTGGAGATCACCCGGCTGCCTGTCCGCGGCAGGCGGGAACTTAGGATTAATAAAATTTGGAGGAAATAAAAATTCAAAGGACGAGCTTTTTTTGTTTAGCTCACTTTTTTTATCTTTTTCGTGTTCGTGAATCTCCGATTACGTTTTTTTGGCGGGCAAAAAAATGAAAAATATAAATCAAAAAAAGTAAGCCCTATTTTGAACCAATTCAAGTGCACATATGATTAACATAAATTAAGTTCTGATTATTAATTAGATAAGAATTTTCAATTTGCTTAACATAGACCACTTTTAATGTTAAATAGGACATTAGTATTTCCAAATAATCCTGAGTTATGAACCTCAAAAAATATTTTTTCTATTGGATAGCTTCCATGATTGGTTTAGTCTTGCTGTATATGGTGTTTGGACCTAAGGCAAAGAAAATAGATTTGAAATCGATTAATTTTTACAGCACGGAGTCTGCTGAATTGTATTTTAAAAATATTCGATCATTTTCATATGAACGAGAAGAAAACGATGAAGCACGGTTTGTGCTTTATCGCATAAAAACAAGAGAGAAAGACACCCTAATTCCGGCGATTAATTTTATGTTGGTGAGCAATTGGCTGCAGGATGAAAACTATATCATAACTGAGCCACAACCTGATGATTTATTAGAAAACGGACTCATTTGGAAGAATGGAGAAAATTCCGGTGTATTATCACTGTCTACCAAAGACGCCGAGGATCATTACATATTTTCAGCGTCATTTTATGAGCAACTGACAGCTGAATCTCAATTTTATTATTTGGATAAGTTCAAAAACCGGCAGCAACTCTCGTTTTCAGAAGATCAACGAAAGTCACTGAAAAAGACACTTTCAGACTATTTTAAGTTGGTAGGCAAGATTCGTTAAAATAGTATACTTAAGCCGCTTTGTAAATGATGTGAATGGCATCAGGTTTAAAATTTGGAGATTTGCCTTCAATTACTAGATGCCACGAGCCTTCTGTTGGCTTTAAGAAATGACCGTAATGATCCTTAATCGCTATTTTAGTTCCATTGTAATTTGCAGCTCGCCGATACAGGTTAAAATTCTCCTCATCTAATAATACCACATCTGTTTCGTCTGGAACTTCTATACCGATGTATCCAGGATGACTTCCTCTAATTTTATGATATACCTGTTTCATGTTGCTAAATTAATTAGTATTCTATAAATTTACCACTCAAAAATACTCAAAAAATTAATTTACTAATATTTTTAGCAAAATAAAATGAATTTTTTTGCATCGAACATTAAATATTTGAGGAAGAAAAAAGGGCTAACGCAAACGGAATTAGCCAATAAGCTTGGCGTGAATCGACCGAAAATAGGATCTTACGAGGAGGCACGAGCAGAGCCGAAGCTATCTACTCTGCAACGTTTCTCTCATTTTTATAGAGTAGGAGTTGATGATTTGTTGGAAAAAGATTTATCACAGGAGGTGGCCGAAGAAAAGGACATTCAGGGTAACTCTTTACGTATTTTGCCCATTATTGTCGATAAGAACGATGAAGAACGTATTGCAGTAGTTCCTGCCAAAGCGGCCGCAGGCTATTTGAATGGATACGCCGATGTGGAGTATGTGGAAGAACTTCCAACATTTAATTTGCCTTTAAATGAGTTATCAGCAAATCGTACCTATCGAATTTTTCAGATCAAAGGTGACTCTATGTTGCCGGTTCCTTCTAATGCATATGTAATTGCTGCTTACCTTCAAGACTGGCGACAGATAAAGGATGGAGAAACGTATGTGGTGGTTTCTGCTTCCGAAGGAATTGTGTATAAACGTGTAAAAGAGTCGTTGAAAGAGGACAAGTCGATAACACTATCATCTGACAATACAATTTATCCAACACTTAGCTTGCCTGTAGAGGATATTAAGGAAATTTGGCAGGCTAAGGGAATTATCAATTTTGATTTAACTAAACCTGAAGAAGTTGAGCCACAATTGGATAAAATGAATGCGATGCTCCTGCAACTGCAGCAAGAAATGCATGCATTAAAGGCTAAATAAATGGCTTGATTACTTGGCGAACTCGTTTAGCATAGCTTGCACCAAATAAGTTGACGTGAACCAAAAGTGGGTAAAGATTAGCAATATCGACGCGCGACTCCCAGTCAGATTCTAACGGAAATACCTCATGATATCGATCATACATTTTGCGGTCAAATCCACCAAACAGCATACACATAGCAATATCTACTTCTCGGTGTCCGTAATAAACTGCAGGATCTATTAAAACTGGGCGGTCATTAATTCCTACCAAGTAATTTCCTGACCACAAATCTCCGTGCAGTAATGAAGGCTTTTCTGACGGAAATAGCGCCTCTATTTTAGGATAGATCTTTTCGATTTCTTGAACGAAAGCTCCATCTACACGTTGGGTATCCCTTGCCATCTTACATTGAATCATCAATCGGTTTTCAACGAAAAAAGAAGCCCATGTAAGTTTTTTTGAGTTCACTTGTGCTAATGACCCATTGTAGTTATCATTTTCTAAACCAAAGTATTCTGCAGAATTCTGATGAAGTTGTGCTAACTGGTTCGCAAAAGTTGTCCAAAAGTTAGGGCTTGGTTTTCCTTGCTCTACATATGGCAGAATAAGATATCCCAATTCATTGAACGTGCCGGTAGAAATAACCTCTGGGATGTGAAATGATTGCGAAGACCTGAGTAGTTTTAGTCCATTGGCTTCAGCGTTAAATAGCCCTGGGAATTTATTTTCATTATTAATTTTTATAAAGAAGGCGTTATCTTTTGTTGAAAGTTTAAAAGAATCATTCACAGAGCCTCCAGAAACTTTTTCGACATGTTCTATCTCTACCTCAAGCTTTAAGGTAGTCGATAAGGTATTTTCTATATGAGAAATAAGGTCTGCTGGTAATAACATTTAGCCAATTAATTTTGCACAATATGGGTCATCAAAATTAAGATAACTTCTATCAATTCGATTGAAAAAAAGCTATTTATTGGCTGGGAGATGGGTTAAATAATTGCTGTAATAATTAGGCAGCTTAATCAGACCAATCGTTAGGTTACGTAAAGGCAAATGAAGTCAAAATTATTATCACTGAGCAATTACAAAATTATTTTTTAATTCAATTTAATCCCTACATTTGCTCTATGCCAATTAAATGGGGGATTAGCTCAGCTGGCTAGAGCGCTACGCTGGCAGCGTAGAGGTCATCGGTTCGACTCCGATATTCTCCACTTTTTTTATATCCATCCTTTGAGCCAATAGTATCCCAAGGCGCAATATTCACGAATAACGATTATTTCATACTGCAAGTAACTCCATACGTTGTATCTAAGTGATAAGTTACTAATTTCTAATTCCTCATTAGCATTTTCTGTTAAGAGCGATTCACTACTTGGGTGTTCAAAAGTGGGCAATCCACCAACATGCTGATATCCCATCTTGTTGAATGTTAAAATGCTACGCCGCATATGTTCAGGAGTGGTAACGACTAAAACGGAAGAAGCCGTGTCAATTCTCCCGCTCAGTGCATGCAACTGAGAGTACGTATTATGTCCTTCTGTTATCAATTGAATTCTTTGATCATGAACATTCCCATCGATCAGTTCTTTTTTCATCAATAGGATGGGTGATCTGGAATCTTTTGATGGAAGCTCAGGGAGCAATAAGTAAACCTTAGATTTAGGATAGTTCAATGCCGCTTTCTTGGCAAAGTAGAGTTTGATTAATGCATCTGGGCTGGGCATACCCACGCCGCTAAGTACCACAATTGCTGTTGGTTTTTTATTCAAGCTGATATCAGTCGCTGCAAGCTGATGATACGCATGGTAAGGGATAGGTGTGAAACTTAATGCGATTAGGAATAGAAAAAGAATTCCCAATAGCATAAAAAATGATCGAATACAGTTGATGATTTTGAGCTGCATATATTAACAAATGTAGCTCATAAATATAAATTCCAAGTTAATACGAGTAGATAATTTGCTTGTTTAAGCCGCTAGTAATTAAAAAAAGGTTAAATTAGGCCGTTCAAAACGTTAAAAATTTACTAAAAATACAGGTCATGAAGAATCATAAACTATTATTAATGGCAGCATTGGCGCTGACATTTTCATTTGTAGGTTGCGAAGAAGACGCAGCTTTGACTGAGAATCCAATTTACGTTGATCCGGGCTCTGGCGGCGGAAACGGCGGCGGTGGAGGCACCGGTGGTGGCGGAACTGGTGGTGGTGGAACTGGTGGCGGCGGAGGCGCAGGCTTCTTAGCATCAACAGATTCAACAAATAGAGTTGCAGTATTGGAAGATTTCACGGGTGTTCGATGTGGATTTTGTCCTGATGGACACGATGTTGCAAAAACCATTGAGCAACAAATGGGTGATGACTTTATTGTGATTGCTGTTCATGGCGGTAGTTATGCTCAGCCTGCGCCAGGTTGGATGGACTTTACTACTCCATTTGCTGATGCACTAATCCAACAAGCACAAGTTTCTGGATATCCTGCAGGTCAAGTGAATAGAAAGTTAGCCTCAGATCTTGGAGCTAATCCACAACGTAATGGTATGGCTATGGGTCGTGGTTCATGGAAAGCAGCTTCAGAGTCTGCTATTTTGTTACCTGCTCCAGTTAATATAGGTGCTAAGGCAACATGGAATAGTGATTCTACTGAGATTGCCGTGAAAGTTGACTTATACTACACTAGTGAAGAAACAATGACAAACAACATCAACGTGGCGATTCTTCAGTCAGGTATCTCATCAAAACAATCAGGAGGTAACCCACAAGAAGGATATATCCAAAATCACGTTTTAAGAGACTACGCCACGGGTCAGTGGGGTGCTGAAGTTACAGATGCAACTACAAAAGGTGCTAAAGTTTCTGAAGTATTTACGTATATCGTGCCTGCAGACTATAACGGTTCAGGGCCTGATGGTGGTGGTCCAATCGTAAAAGCTAATATGGATGTAGTAGTTTTTGTTACTAGAGGAAGAGAAGACATTCTTAATGCAGTTGAAATTGATATTGATTAATTCAATTGATATAACATAATAAGAAAAAGGCCATGGAAAATATTTTCCAAGGCCTTTTTTTGTAAGTGAACGAGTCCACATTAATCCTTTTCGTTCCGCTTAGCTTCTCTAATTGATATCTTTTTCCCATTGTTAAAGGCCACAATAAAAGCATCATTAATCCCACTCAGCAATAATTTGTCTTTGTGGTTAGCTGCATCATCATAATGATCAAATTGGCCAACTAGTAAAAGAGTTAGATCTTCGTAGTTGGTTTCTTCAATTCCCTCTACTGTTAAATAGGTAGCAGCAATGGCTTCAGGAATGTCATTTTTAAAGGCGCCTACTTGTATTTTATACACTACCTTTCCAACGATCCCACTTTTTAAGTTGACATTGTTAACGCTCACAACCGATTGGTTAAACTTGTTTGGATTATTTACATCTACGATGAAGGCATCAGGAATGCCAGAATTTCGAATAACCTCTAACAGTGATTCTGCTTGCTGTTTATAGGCAAAATGCCCAACCACGTAACGGATGAGTCCCTTTTCATCCACAAAGGCATCTACATTTTTAATTTCATGAAATCTGCTCATCGGAATAACTTCCTTAAATGCTCCAATCTGCACTCCCCATAATGGGGCCTTAGTGGTGTAGCTAATTGATTTGGTAACCATTCCTGCTAAGGGGTCTAAATTTTCTTCTACCTCTTTAGGTGCTTTTTTAATAACTTCTGGTTGTTCTTTTGCTATTTCTGCTAGTGGAAGGTCTTCCTCTTCAATGATTTCAGGTTCTGCATCCCAGTCACACTTCTGGAGATTTCTCTCAATCTCTCGGATAAAATATTGGTCAATCTTTTGACCATACTCCTTTAATTTTTCTAAGGACTTTTCAGCAGCTGCGCATCGATCATTATCTACCTGTGCAGTGGCCAAGTAATAGTAAGTAAGCATAGGAGCATCTGACTCTTTGTGTGTTGATGCATCGTATTCTTCTGTAATTGATTTTACTGCTTTTTCTAAATGAAATACGGCTGATTCCTTATTGGTTCCAAGCTCTCGATAGGCTGCACCCAGTAGAAAGTTATAGTTGCAATTGTCGGGATTCATATTATACAGTGTTTCTAAGCTTGGTATGGCTTCTTTTATTTGCCGCATTGCCAGAAGCTGTCTAGATTGATTAAAAAGTTTTTCTTCTGAATTTTGTGCACCCAGCATGCCTAAAATCAGGCACATAATAACTGTTAGAATAGACTTCATAATTGAGTTTTTCGTTATTGGAGGTTTTTTATCGGGTTCTCGTGGGTATAGTTTAAAGCATCCATCAAAGAAATTTTCTTCTTTTTATTAAATGCTACAATAAATGCATCGGATACGCCAATTTTAACGTATTGGTCTTTTGCCTGCATTGCTTGAGAATAGGTGGGATAAGCTGTGGATGTGATGTATGTTAAGCCGTTATTTCGATGTTCTTCAATATGGCTAACTTTTAGGTAATTTTC
>CBFHZL010000013.1:0-32472 GCA_965660325.1 uncultured Acidiluteibacter sp. | reverse complement strand
AAGAAAGTCTAAATAGGAAAAGTTTACATGAACCGAGACGACAGCAGGTAACTAAATTTGACTATTATACAACAAAAAACCCCAAGTGATTGCTCACTTGGGGTTCCTTGTAAATCGATATTACTCGATATATTATTCAGATATGATCAAATTACTTGATGATCACTTTCTGTACTTTTCTGTTTACACCGTTTTCGATAGAAACAAAGTAAATACCTTTGTTTAGGTTCGATAAATCGATGTTCTTTCTCAATACGTTGTTTACAGTAATTGCTTCGTTGTATACAACCTGACCTACCATGTTACGAACACTTAAGTCGAAGTTTGCACTCTCTGCAGTTACTTCTACATTGAATTGACCATTGTTAGGGTTTGGAGATACTGTAAAACCTTCGATAGCTTTTGCAGCTTCTTCAACACCTACTAATAAACCGAAGTTCATTCTCATCATTGGCTGAGCAAAAATGTTACCCCAAGCAGGAGCAGCATCATTAGCATATACCATAGATACAAATTCATTACCGAAAGGCTGGAATTCTTCAGCATCTCTAGCTCTACCAAAACCTAACTCAAATCCATTAGGGTTACCAGCAGACTGCTCAGCAGCTACTACGTATTGGCCTGCAGGCAATGAAACTGGAGGAAGCATTGGAATAGTTAACCAAGTACCTACATCAGTTGATTGGATGATGTAAGGAATTGGGTTTTGAGCTTTAATTCCAGGAATATTGATCGCATCATTTAAAGAAGCTTGAGTAGTATCAAGTCCCCATACTTGAGCTTTCATTTCAGCACCTACATTAGCAGTAGAAGTAGAAATAAAGTAAGAAACTGAAGTTACAGTTTGAGCAGAACCCAAAGTAAATTTAGTTCCAATTCTTGAACCGTCAGCGTCTCCACCAACATATGAACCAGGTCCAATGTTACCACCACTTACATCAAAATCTTTTGCAAAAACAGTATCAGAGATTGCCCAAGGCAAATCATATGTAGCCTTTGATGGATCAGCACTAACTGAATCAGAAGAAGCAGTTAAAGTAGCTAAGAAATCACCTGCAGTTGTATTTGCATAAGGATTAACAACGCTTAGGGTATCCATACCAAGCGGAGTTGGAATTGTAGAAACTTTAGCTGAAGAGTCTAAGTAAACGTTACCCGCAGTACTTTCTTCAATTGAAACTGAAAAACCAACATTATTTGCATCAAAACCACCGTCATTTTGGATAGCCATTTGAAAAGATAATGGTTGCGTTAACGCTAATGGAGTAATTGTGTAATATCCCTCATATAGTTCAGATCCGAAAGTAGTAAATACTTCGTCAACCACTAACTGATTTCCTGCACCTTCTACAACAGCAATATCATCAATCATCCAGAAATAGTGAGAAGAAGATTGGAAAAATCTTAAGTAGATAGTATCCTGACCTGCAGCTACAGAAGAAATGTTAACTTCTGCATCTTCTGTTACGTTAGTATTTGCTTGACGACCAAATTTCGCATCAAAAGAAACAAAATTTACACCATCATTAGATACTTGTAACTCTAATTGCTCAGTTGAAGCACAGCAATATCTTTGTGCTTGTCTCCATCTCAACAATACGTTACCCACTGGATTAATAGCAATTGGTCCAGAAGTTAATGTAGCTGCCATGTTAATAAAACCAGCAGGGGGTGTTGGTGTATTGTACAAGTCAGAAGGCATTGAAGCAAATCCATTTGCTGCAGTTGCCGAGTTAATAACAGGGATGGTTGATGAATACTGTCCACCAGGAGCGGCAGTAGTATAAATCCAATCAAACCCATTAGAGTTAGGATCTACTGAAACCCATCCATTAGCTGAAAAGCCTCCACCGAAATCTTCATAAAACAAAGTATCACCTTGAGCCTTTGCAACATTTGAAATAGTAGATGCTTTTAATTCTTCTGCCGAAGCAGGAGCTGGTTTCATAGCAACTTCATTTGCAACATTTCTGCTCTGCTGAGCAAAAGAAGCAACTGAAGCTAACATCAAACCACCTATTAAAAAGTAATTCTTTTTCATTTTGTGTGTTTTAAGTTAAACAATTATAATATCAACCCTAAAGTTAAGACTTTTTTTACAAAGTGAATATTTTTTGAAAAAAACTTTAAGACAAGGTTAAGTGAATTGGTGGCAATTATTGCGCCACCAACTCTTCTTCATATTCAGATATAGGTATACAACTGCACACCAAGTTTCGATCGCCAAATGCATCGTCTACACGCTTTACAGATGGCCAAAATTTATTTTGTTGAACATAACTTAATGGATAAACTGCTTTGGTTCGTGTATATGGATATTTCCAATCCTCACTCACTACTTCATCCAATATGTGCGGTGCATTTTTCAATACATTATTTTCTTTATCAGCTAAACCATTTTTAATAGCCTCCATTTCGTTGTAGATTGAAAGCATTGCCTGAATAAATTGATCGAGTTCAGATTTACTTTCACTTTCAGTTGGCTCAATCATCATGGTACCGTTCACAGGAAATGAAACTGTAGGAGCATGATATCCATAGTCAATTAATCGTTTAGCAATATCAACCACTTCTACTCCTGAACTAGCCTTAAAACTTCTACAATCCAAAATCATTTCGTGCGCTACAAATCCGTTTTCTCCCTTATAGAGCACATCAAACTTCTCCTCGAGAACTACACGCATGTAGTTTGCATTTAGAATAGCAAACTCCGTACTTTCTCTCAAACCAATTGCTCCAAGCATTCGAATATATGCATAAGAGATGGTTAAGATTAAAGCACTGCCAAATGGCGCGCCTGATATCGGCGTAATGGCTTTTTCACCGCCGGTTGTAACTATTGGGTTAGTTGGTAAAAAGGGAGCTAAATGTGCTACTACTCCAATAGGTCCCATTCCAGGGCCGCCACCGCCGTGAGGTATTGCAAATGTTTTATGTAAGTTCAAGTGGCAAACATCGGCACCAATTTCAGCAGGATTGGTTAACCCAACTTGTGCGTTCATATTGGCACCATCCATATATACTTGACCACCGTGCTCGTGAATGACTGAAGTAATTTCTTTTACAGAGCTCTCAAAAACACCGTGAGTAGATGGATACGTTATCATCAAACAAGATAGTTCGTTTGAATACTGTTCTGCTTTAGCCTTCAAATCTGCCACATCGATATTACCTCGTTCGTCACACTTAACAACCACCACTTTCATGCCGGCCATTACTGCAGATGCAGGATTGGTTCCATGAGCAGATGATGGAATCAATGCAATTTTTCGCTGGTGATCACCTCGATCTTGATGATATGCTCGAATAACCATCAGTCCTGCGTATTCTCCTTGCGCGCCCGAGTTAGGCTGTAAAGATGTTTTAGCAAAACCGGTAATCTCCGAAAGGTATCGCTCCAAATTATGAAGCATTTCGGTATAACCTTCCGCTTGATCTATAGGTGCAAACGGGTGCAGGTTATTAAACTCTGGCCAACTCAATGCAAACAGTTCAGACGCCGCGTTAAGTTTCATGGTACATGAACCCAAAGCAATCATTGAATGCGTAAGCGACAAATCTTTATTTTCTAAGCGTTTAATGTAACGCATCATATCGGTCTCTGAATGGTACCGATTGAACACTTCGTGCGTTAAATAATCCGTGGTACGCTGCATATCAGCTTCGATAGCTAAACCATTAATATCTTCTCTATTGATCGCTATTTCTTTGCCTACTAGCTGTGCAAACACATTGGCCAATTCATTTAAATCATCTAACTCAACGACCTCATCTAGCGTGATTGAAACGTGCTTATCGTCTACTTTTCTAAAGTTCATTTCAGCTGCCCAGCCTGCATTCATGACTTCGTCAGCGCTTAGTGAAGCCGTATTCACGTTAATTGTGTCGAAGAAATTTTTATTTTTAGTAGCAAAACCTAACTGCGCTAATTTTTCTGAAAGCGCTTTGGTATACTGATGTATTCCTGTTGCTATCTTACGAATACCCTCTGCACCATGATAACAAGCGTACATGCCTGCCATTACAGCAAGCAGCACCTGAGCCGTACAAATATTAGAGGTTGCTTTATCTCGTTTAATGTGCTGCTCTCTAGTCTGTAAGGCCATTCGCATGGCTTTATTTCCGTTTGCATCGACGGAGACTCCTATAATTCTTCCAGGTATACTTCTTTTATAAATTTCTTTAGTTGCAAAGTAAGCTGCATGTGGACCACCGTAGCCCATTGGCACACCAAAACGTTGTGTTGTTCCAACAACTGCATCTGCACCCCATTCTCCAGGTGCATCTAACAGTGCTAAACTCATGATATCAGCAGCAACAACCAACAACGCATCATTTGCTTTTACTTTCTCTGCAAACGCTTTGTAGTTGTATACTTCACCGTTTTTAGCAGGATATTGTACAATAGCACCAAAAGTCATCTCATTGAATGCTACTGTTTCGTGATTTCCAACAACCAATTCAATGCCTAATGGCTCCGCTCTTGTTTGCAATAGTGCGATCGTTTGAGGCAGTACCAACTCAGAAACGAAAAATTGATTCGCTCCTCTTTTCTTGGCGTCTCTACTTCTGTTCCCAAAGAACATAATCATTGCTTCTGCAGCAGCAGTGGACTCATCCAATAAAGATGCATTGGCCAACTCCATACCCGTAAGGTCAGAAACCATTGTTTGGAAATTCAACAACGCTTCTAATCGACCTTGAGCAATTTCTGCTTGGTAAGGTGTGTACGCCGTATACCAGCCCGGATTCTCTAAAATATTTCGTTGAATAACACCAGGCAACTTAGTACCGTGGTAGCCTAAACCGATGTATGACTTATACAATTTGTTTTTTCCACCCAGTTGCTTAAGGTGTTTAATAAATTGAAACTCACTCATGGCTTTTGGCACATTCAATTCTCCGTCTAATCGAATATTTGAAGGGACTGTTTTTTCAATCAATTCCTCCATAGAATTTACTCCGATTGCGTCCAGCATTTGTTGAATCTCTTCAGCTCTTGGACCGATATGTCTTGATTTAAACTCCGCGGTTGTCATCTACTCTCAGGTGTTAAGTTAAAATTTGTGCGCAAATATACTGATACTAAAATTGTTTCTAGTGGTTATAAGAGAGGTATTTTATGCTTGAAGTAGCGTTATTTTACGCAGCTCTAAACAAAGATTTTACCCAATTCTTGGAACCCTGAGATATCAATAAATTTGATTTAATACGATTAGTAACAACTTCAACAAATAGAAGTTTTTTAGAGTCCTCTTTTTCTTTATTCAAAACAGTAACTTTGTCGCCTATTTAATTGATTTGAGGTCATTCTTTACATCTACACTACGCATATTTACTTATGGAAATGTCTTCGTTTCAGGAGCCGCATCCTCACTCTATGTGGTCAATTCTAAATTGATTGGAATCGAAGATATTAACCTCAGGATGGCAATCTTTATTTTTTTAGCCACACTTTTCGCCTATAATTTCCAACGATTACATCGAATAAAAAAAGGGATGTCTGTTACTTCTGAGCGCCTAAATTGGATAAAAAATCAGCGAAACGCCCTCACCATAATTAATGTAATTGCTGGATTAGGAATGGTCATCATTGGAATCACTTTCGATCCAAAACTAGGAGTATTGCTTCTTCCAATCGGAATGGTTTCACTTTGGTATGTAAAAGGATTAGGTAGCATTCCACCACTTCGAAACATTCCTTATATCAAAGTTTTCATTATTGGTCTTACTTGGTCAGTCACAACGGTAGGATTACCAATAATGACATTTAAAGAATTACCGGATTTTACAACAGTATTGTTCGTGCTGGTCTTTTACTTTGTCGTCACACAAACCATACCCTTTGACATGCGCGACCGTAAACTGGATCAAGCATTGGGTATAAAAACCTGCGCCCAGCAGATGAGCTTTAGAAAAAGTAAAACACTGATTATATTGTTGAGCCTAACGCTTTTTGTAGTAGCATTCTCTGCAACACAGCTCAACTTTGTCGACGAGCAATTCATTGTATACGGGAATGCAGCATTGGCAGCTATTCCTTTATTTATAGGGCTTAATCAACGTAGAGGAGAAATGTACTATTCATTGGTTATTGAATCCATCCTGTACTTTCCTTTTCTCTTTTACTTTTTAAAATAAAAAAGCGGAAGCTGTAACCTATTGGCTCCAGCATTCCGCATTTGATTATTCTATTTGGGCGCTTTATTTAGCTAAGCATTCCTTTAACGATACGTGATATGTCTTTTCCGTCCGCTTTCCCAGCTAACTTTTTAGTTGTAGCACCCATTACTTTTCCCATATCGGCTGAGGAAGTAGCTCCTAGCTCTCCGATTATAGCTGTAATTTCTTTTACCAACTCCTCTTCACTCATTTGTTTTGGAAGGTAGTGTTCAATGATTACCGCTTGCTCCAACTCATCAATGGCCAAATCTTCTCTTCCTTGAGATTTGTAAATATCGGCAGCTTCTTTTCGTTGCTTCACCTGCTTTTGCAGCATTCTCACCTCTTCTGCCTCCACATCTTTAGCACTACCTTTTTCGGTTGCAGCTAATAATAGAGCTGATTTAATGGCACGAAGTGCAGCCAACTTAGGTTGATTGCGCTCTTTCATCGCCGTTTTTATATCGTTGTTGATTTGTTCTGTTAAGGTCATCGTTTTGTTTATTTAATGAATAACAAATATAAAAAAAGCCATCCGATCACTAACAAATATAGGACGAATGGCTTTGATTTTTCTATTTGTCGATTAGTTAATCTACATTGTCGTGCAAAAATGAATTATTCTGACGTAAAGTCGTTTTATTCTCATCGTCCTCAGAAAGAGTATATCTAGATACATTCGATTCTGAAGAGTGAGGCGTAGCGTCCAATCGAATATTTCGTCGCTTATAAGCAGGCTCATTTTCTAAATCATTGATACCGCCAGGCGTTTTCATTTTCAAATTCATGCTTTTTAACTTCAATACGCGCTCTTGAGCTCTTCGCATTTGCTCCTCATCACTCATTGTTTTTCGCTGAAACGGTACTGATGAATCATCATTTGCTTCTTCGATATCTTCTTCCAACGTATGTCGAATAATTTCCGGTTCCGTCTTTTTAGCTTCAGGCTCTGGTTTTGGTTCTGGTTTCTTAATCTCAAATTCAAAACTAACCTGACTTTCCGAAGATTTTAAAAAGGGCTCATTAGCAGTCGGCTTTTCTTCTTCCTCTTTCTTCGGCTCGTCACCTTCAACTTGCTGCGTAATGTTAGTTTTTACTTCTTCTTCTAAGCTTCTAACAATTTTTTTTTGCTCTTGACTGGTCGCAGAAAGATCAATCGCAGTCTTTGAACCAAACCCAGTTGCTACGATGGTTACACTTACTTTATTTCCTAAGGATTCATCTATTCCATTACCCCAAATAATATCAGCACTGTTGCCAGCTTCTTCTTGAATGTATTCGGTAATTGAATCAATTTCATCCATAGAAATCTCATCTTCGCCTGAAGTAATATTTAGCAGAATATACTTCGCACCTTTTATCTCATTATCATTTAACAATGGAGATGCCATAGCTTTAGTAACAGCAGTAATGGCTCTATCATTCCCTTCAGCACTTGCAGAACCCATGATAGCAGTTCCACCATCCTTCATTACTGTTTTAACATCTTCAAAATCCACGTTGATGTATCCTGCAACAGTAATAATCTCTGCGATCCCTTTTGCTGCAACAGTTAAAATATCGTCTGCTTTAGAGAACGCTTCTGACATTTTTAAGTTACCATACATCTCTCGCAGCTTATCATTACAAATAATGAGCATGGTATCTACATTCTCACGTAATGACTCTAGACCTTCATCTGCCTGCATTTTACGTCTTCGACCTTCAAAAGAGAAAGGAATGGTCACGATACCTACCGTTAAAATTCCCATTTCTCTGGCAGTTTGTGCAATTATTGGAGCTGCACCGGTACCAGTACCACCACCCATTCCTGCAGTAATAAATACCATTTGAGTATTATTCGCAAACAACTCTTTCAAATCATCTACATTTTCAATCGCTGAGTTTTTACCTACCTCAGGATTTGAGCCTGCTCCTCTACCTTCAGTTAGCGTTGCCCCTAACTGAATTTTATTGGGAATCGGGCTCAGGTCTAATGCCTGCTGATCGGTGTTGCAGATAATAAAATCTACCCCTGTGATACCTTGGTTATACATGTGATTTACAGCGTTACTGCCGCCGCCGCCAACACCTATCACCTTAATGATAGACGATTGCTCTTTTTGTAAATTAAAATTCACCATACTCATACGACTGATTTTATAGTTCTATTCTGCTAAAATTTTCTTTCTAATACTTAATCCTCTTCTTCAAAAAACTGCTTCCCCTTGCTTAAAATACTTTGGAAAAAGCCGCCTTTTGTTTTGTCTCCTTGGCGCACCGTTCCAGCATCAGGAGTATTATCTACTTGTCGGTTTTGTTTGTTTTTCAACTTTTCTAATCGCTGAAAACCCTTTAATACTAGGCCGACACTAGTTGAGAACATTGGACTTGTAACTTCATCCGCATTTCCTTTTGCGAGGTATTCATTAGGATAACCGATTCGTGTATCCATTCCAGTTACGTACTCAAACAATTGCCCAACGTGTCGCAACTGAGCTCCACCTCCTGTAATCACCATACCGGCGATTAGCTTATTTTCATAACCCGAATTCTTTATTTCATAATAAATACTCTCAATAATCTCCTCTAATCGGCATTGAATAATATTTGCTAAATTTTTAATGGATATCTCTTTGGGCTCCCTTCCTCTTAATCCAGGAATGGAAACAATTTCATTTTCTTGGCTTTCATTGGCTAGAGCTGAACCAAACTTCACTTTCAACAGCTCTGCTTGATTTTTTATGATGGAGCAACCTTCTTTGATGTCCTCGGTAATGACATTTCCACCGAAAGGAATTACCGCCGTATGACGAATTATTCCATCTTGAAAAATAGCCACATCAGTGGTTCCCCCACCAATATCGACCAATACCACTCCTGCCTCTTTTTCTTCTTGACTCAACACCGCCTCTGAGGATGCCAATGGCTCAAGAATTAGCTCTTGCATTTCAAGACCTGCCTTGTGGATACACTTGGAAATATTCTTAGCTGCTGCTACCTGCCCTGTAATGATGTGAAAATTAGCTTCTAAACGTATACCTGACATTCCAACAGGGTCTTTAATTCCCTGCTCATTATCTACAATAAACTCTTGTGGCAACACATCGATTATTTCCTCGCCAGGGAGCATTACCAACTTATGCATATCATTGATCAACAAATCAATGTCATCCTGACCAATTTCATCATCCAAGGAGTTACGCACTCTAATTCCACGATGTTGTAGACTTTTAATATGCTGACCAGCAATACCAACATTAACGACTTTGATATCGACGCCACTTTTCTGCTCTGCTTCATCTACAGCATCTCTGATGGACTGCACTGTTTTTTCAATGTTTGCCACCACACCACGTGTAACACCCAATGATTCAGACTTTCCCATGCCCAAAACTTCCAGCTTACCGTGCTCGTTCTTTCGGCCTACCATGACTACAATCTTGGTAGTTCCAATATCCAACCCTACAACAATGTCAGAAGACTCCATACTCTTTATCGTTTTGTGCAGACCACTTGGCCTTCATATTTTAAATTAATAACGCTATACTCGTTCCACCCAGTATTGCTTAACCCTTTATTATAGAACACAGTAAGCTTTTCAAACTTACTTTCTATATCGCGCGCATCTCCAAATACAATTCTATGATTTCCAACACGTGGAATCAACTCTATATCCATATCTTTATTAACATGTAACTGTTCAATCTGTGCCTTCCAGAAAGGATTATTCGATATAAAATGTGCATATGAGAACAATTCATCTAGGTGAGTTTTCTGCGCAATGGAATCCGGTAACTCCTCAGAAAAACTCCAACCAACATTCTTGCTGTAAGGGCTGTAAATAAAACCGTTTGCAACCATTACCCTAGAAGTAAACTGATCTGAGAGCGGCATTAGCTGTCCTTCTTTGTCCAAATAATAACTATCTCCGTTGCTAGAAAAAACACGCATTATTGGCTCCCGCTGAGTAATCTTTATGCTTAATTTACCATCAATTGTTTTGAACACCTCGGCATTTTTAATAGAGGGATGACCATTCAATTGCCGCTCCATGTCGTGACTATTCAACTCGGCTAAAGGCCTATTAACAATAGCTGAAACTTCATGATGAATCATTGCATCAATATCTTCCTCGTCGATAAAAAAGTTCTGTTTACTCCGATCAATATCAATCAAAATCTCCTTGCAGAGTTGATCTCCACGAGCGCCTTCAACAAACCCTAACAAGGCCGACAATGCTGACAAAAGCACCACCCACAACACTATTTTGGCTGTACTACTCACATTTTATCCATTATAAAATCGGTTCTACGTATCGGTCTATATCACCTGCCCCAATGGTAAGCAATACTTCTACTTCCTTATTTTGAAGGACAGACAATAACTCTTCCTTACTGCAAGTCTCTTTATTATCAACTTCAATTTTATCCAACAACACCGCTGAATCCACTCCAGCAATCGGCTCCTCCCTTGCGGGATAAATATCCAACAAAATCAACTCGTCAACCTTCGATAAACTCTGTGCGAATTCATCCATAAAGTCCCTCGTACGAGAGTACAAGTGTGGTTGAAAAATAGCCGTTAACTTTTTATTGGGATACAACTCCCTAACCGATGCAACGCACACATCAATTTCACTCGGATGGTGCGCATAGTCATCGATATAAACCTTTTGATCAGCAGCATAGTGAACATCAAATCTTCGCTGAACACCCTTGAACGATTCTAGCCCTGTACTGAGTTCTTGATCAGAAAGGCCTAACAAATGTGCTATAGCGATAACAGAAATAGCATTATCTACATTATGTCGACCGGGCAACCCAAGTGACAAATTAGCATAACTTCCTTCTGCTGTTAGTACGTCAAAATGGTATCTTCCATCAGCTACCTTTACTTGCATGGCGGTATAATCTTCATCTCCATCAATTCCGTAGGTGAGCACTTGAATATCATCACGAAAGGATAGAATTGGCGCTATGGCTGCTTTGGTAATCAACGTTCCTCCTGGGTTGATTTTGCGCACAAAATCTTGGTAGTTTTTTACCATTTCATCTGGCGTACCGTAAATATCTAAATGATCTGCATCTAAAGATGTAATTATAGCAATATCAGGAGATAATTGTAAGAATGAGCGATCATATTCGTCTGCTTCAGTAACGAAATAGGTCGCACCTTCATTTAGTACTAAATTGCTATCAAAATCTCGAGAAATTCCTCCTAAAAATGCATTTATTGTTAAACTCGATTGATTTAATACATGCGCTAACAAGCAAGAAGTGGTGGTTTTCCCATGCGTCCCCGCTACTGCTAACGTTTTATACTCTTTGGAAATCATTCCCAATAACTGAGAACGTTTTAATAATTCAAACCCATTGGATTTGAAAAAGTCCAATTGTGCATTCCCAACCTTTACCGCAGGTGTGTAAACCACTAGCGTATTCTCGGGTGATAACTTTTCCACTGAAGATAAATCACCATCAAACGTAATTTTAACGCCTTCTTTCTCCAACCTCCTCGTCAGCGGAGAGGCTGTTTTGTCATAGCCCATCACCACCTTATCTTGCGAGACAAAATAACGTGCAAGCGCACTCATCCCTATGCCACCGACACCAATAAAATAAATGGTATGTAGTTGACTCATCTCCATTATCGCTTCACTAATTTCATGACTTCATTGGCAATAATCTCTGCTGAGTCATTCATCCCCAAGGCAGCAATATTAATACTCAATTGGTCCAATTTATCTTCATTATGAATGAGTTCAAAAACTGCTTTTTCTAATTCATCTAAAATCGCTGCATCTTTAACTAAAACTGCAGCTTTATGGTTCACCAAAGACATGGCATTCATGGTTTGGTGGTCTTCCGCCGCCGTAGGCAAGGGCACTAAAATTGCAGGCTTTTTCACCAAACATAATTCAGACACTGCAAGGGCTCCTGCTCTGGATATTACCAAATCGGCTGCAGCATACCCCAAGTCCATTTTAGTAATAAACTCCATGGTTTTTATGCCTGAAGCTTCTTTCCCTTTCACTGCATTGGCTGCTTGATCAGCGAACAACTTTCCCGTCTGCCAAATTAACTGAACACCTTCTTGTTCAAAACGCTCAATCATTTTTTCGATACCATAATTGACACTTCTTGCGCCCAAACTACCTCCTACAACTAGGACGGTTTTCTTTTTAGGATCTAATCCAAAAAACTCATACGCTCGATCTTTCTTCCCTTCCAACTTCACTACTTCTTGGCGTACTGGGTTTCCAGTTATAATTATCTTTTCCTTCGGAAAAAACCGATCCATTTTATCATAAGCCACGCAAATCGTGCTCGCTTTTTTTGATAACAACTTATTGGTTACACCTGCAAAAGAATTTTGCTCCTGAATAAGACAGGGAACATTATTATTTAACGCTGCTTTTAGCGTTGGTCCACTTGCATACCCACCTACACCGACAGCAACATCAGGTTTAAAATTCTTAATGACCTTTCGTGCTTTTAGCATACTCGCAATCAACTTAAATGGAAACTTTAAATTTTGTGCAGTTAGTCTGCGGTGCAATCCCATGATGGGCAAACCAATAATTTCATAGCCTGCCTGGGGCACTTTTTCCATTTCCATTTTACCTTCTGCTCCAACAAATAATATTTCTGTGGATGGGTTCGCTTTCTTCAATGCATTGGCTATTGCAATAGCAGGAAAAATATGTCCACCGGTTCCACCGCCGCTGATTATAATTTTTGGGTTATGCATGCGCTACCTCCTCTTTTTCTTCTTCGTAAACACTCCGGCTTACGCTGAGTATAATTCCCACAGCGAGGCAAGTAAACCAAATAGAAGTTCCTCCCATACTTACCATTGGGAGCGGCTGACCCGTAACTGGAAATAAATTTACGGCAACAGCCATATTTATCATGGCCTGAAAAACTAGGCTAAAACTCAACCCAACGGCCAATAATGCACCAAATGTTCGAGGCGCTTTGAGCGATATCATTATACCTCGATAGAGCAAAATCAAATACAATAGCAGTAACACAAAACCTCCCACAATACCGTACTCTTCTATTACTATGGCGTAAATAAAATCGGAATATGGGTGTGGTAAAAAGTTACGTTGTGTGCTTCCCCCGGGACCTTTACCTAATGGTCCACCAGTGGCAATGGCAATCTTAGATTGTTCTGCTTGATAGTTGTTCTGTGAATCACCAGAGGTAAAATTCTCAATTCGATTCTTCCACGTTTCCACCCGACCTGTATAATTGGTATTGATAACAATTGCAATAAATAGGGAAACGAATACAATCCCCACAGCCACCATTGAAAAAATGTACTTGAGGTTAATTCGACCGATAAACATAATGACAATTGATGTAGTAAACAGCATGGCAGCTGTAGAGAAATTGGCAGGTAAAATTAGCCCACAAATCACCAATATTGGGAACATTATGGGTAAAAATGCCGAACCAAAATCTTTAATCACATCTTGTTTTTTGGAAAGTATCCTCGCTAAAAACATGATTAAGGCGAGTTTAGCCAAATCAGAGGTTTGAAATGTTTGATTGATTACAGGAATAACCAACCATCGGCTAGCATCGTTGATACTAGCACCAGTAAGCAACGTAAATAGCAACAAGGGAGCGGCTATAAATATGGCTAACTGAGATATTCGAGAGTAATATTTATAATTTAATTTGTGTGCAGCATACATTAATCCAAAACCTACAATCAAGATAAAGCCGTGCTTAAATAAGAAATACTCTGTATTTCCATCTTGGTACTTGTAAGCCAAAGAAACGATAGAGCTATATACAGCTAGTATTGACAGGATGCCGAGAAACAGCACCACCGCCCATATTACTTTATCACCCTTTAAATTTTTGAATAATGCTTGCATGCGATTATAAACTTCTTACTGCTGTTTTAAATTGGTGACCTCTGTCTTCATAATTGTCAAACAAGTCGAAACTAGCACAAGCAGGCGACAACAATACTGCATCACCTTTCGTACCCAAATCATACGATTTGGTCACTGCTTCTCTCGCCGTGCTTGCTTCAGCAATGTGGGCAACTTTATCACCAAAAGCATCGATGATTTTTTGGTTATCTGTACCTAAACAAATAATTGCTTTTACTTTATCTTTTACCAGATCAAAAAGCATAGAGTAATCATTTCCCTTATCTACTCCACCAACGATCCAAACTGTTGGCTTATCCATGCTTTCTAATGCGTACCAAGTAGAGTTTACGTTAGTCGCCTTGGAATCGTTAATGAATTCGATTCCATGTACGCTTGTTACATGCTCTAATCGGTGTTCGATGTTTTGAAAGTCAGATAATGACTCTCGTATCAATTCTTTTCTGAGGTCAAGGATTCTTCCTGAAATCCCTGAAGCCATTGAATTGTACAAATTGTGTCTCCCTTGTAATGCTAAATCGTGTATTGACATCTCGAATAATTGATTATTGATAGTTATTATTAGTTGGTTATTGTTTTTATCGACGCAAGCGCCTTCTTTAATTTCTTTTGTATCGCTGAATGGATATTGTTTGGCTTTTGTTGGAAGGGCTTTCATTGCTGCAGTGACAAACTCATCGTCGGCCCAATAAATAAAAGCTCCGTTCTCATCCATATTTTGAAGAATTCGCATCTTAGAAGCCACGTAATTCTCCATTTTGTATTCATATCGATCTAAGTGGTCAGGTGTAATGTTTAATAAAATGGCAATATTGGCCTTAAAATCATACATTCCATCTAACTGAAAGCTACTCAGCTCTAAAACATAGTAATCATGATCCCCGTCCGCGACTTGCTTAGCAAAGCTTTTTCCCACGTTTCCTGCTAAGCCTACATCTAAGCCCGCTTTTTCATAAAGGTGATGTACCAAATAGGTGGTAGTCGTTTTACCATTACTTCCTGTAATACAGGTAAAGTGGCCTCTTGAATAACGACCCGCAAACTCAATTTCTGAAACAACAGAAATACCTTTCTCACGTGCCTTTACAATCAACGGCGCCGTATCGGGGATACCTGGGCTTTTTACTACCTCATCAGCAGACAAAATACTGCCCTCAGAATGCTGCTCCTCTTCCCATTCAACTTTCAAACTGTTAAGAACGCTCTTGTACTTTTCTTTTATCTTTCCCTTGTCGGACACAAATACATCGTATCCTTTTTTCAGCGCTAACTCAGCTGTACCTACTCCGCTTTCACCGGCTCCTAATATGGCGAGTCGCTTCTTCATGCTACCTTAACTTCAGGGTTACGATAGACAGGATAGCTAGCATAATTCCTATAATCCAAAAGCGGGATACAATCTTCGCCTCGTGGTAGCCTTTTTTCTGGTAATGATGGTGTAGTGGCGCCATTAAAAACACCCGCTTACCTTCACCAAATCGCTTTTTTGTATACTTGAAATAAGCCACTTGAATCATTACCGATAAATTTTCTATTAAGAAGATTCCACAGAATACAGGAATCAATAATTCTTTGCGAATTGCTAGAGCAAACACTGCGATAATTCCGCCCAAAGCCAAACTACCGGTATCGCCCATAAATACTTGCGCAGGGTAAGAGTTGTACCACAGAAAGCCAATACATGCCCCCACAAATGCTCCAATAAATATTACCAATTCACCGGAATCAGGGATATACATAATATTCAGATAGTCAGCAAATATGGTATTTCCGGAAACGTAAGCAAAAATGGCAAGCACCACTCCGATAATAGCAGAAGTCCCTGTGGCGAGTCCATCTAAACCATCCGTCATATTAGCGCCATTGGAGACCGCCGTGACGATGATAATAACAATTGGAATAAAGATCAACCAAGCATAATCCAACGCATTTTCACCCATCCACTCCACTAACCAGGCATAGTCGAACTCATTGTCCTTTACGAAAGGAATTGTGGTTACAAATGATTTATTTTCTTGCCAATAATAGTTTTCTGTAGTTGTTTTATCTACATCATTGTGTATTAATTCCTGAACGTGAGCAGGAGCATCGGCGTCGTATACTTTTTCTTTCACCACCACATCTTCGTGGAAGTAAAGAATACAACCTACAATTAATCCAACAATTACTTGCCCAACCACTTTAAACTTTCCAGCTAATCCTTTTTTATTCTTTTTAAACACTTTAATGTAATCATCTGCAAACCCAATTGCGCCAAGCAAAACGGTAGAAACCAGCATAAGGATAACATAGATATTATGCAATTTGGCGAATAACAGTGTAGGAACTAAAATAGAAGCTAAAATTATCAAACCACCCATCGTTGGTGTTCCTGCCTTTTGATTTTGACCCTCCAATCCTAAATCACGGATAGTTTCGCCCACTTGTTTCCGTTTGATGTATTCAATAATTCGCTTACCGAATACCATAGAAATAAGCAGTGAAACGATAACCGAAGCTGCTGCCCTGAACGTAATGTACTGGAACACTCCTGCGCCAGGCACATCTAATTCATTTAAATATTGGAATAAATAGTACAACATATCTTAAGCGTTTAATTCGTTTAGCGTCTCTTGTAAAATTTCCATATCATCGAAGTGATTTCTCACTCCATTGATTTCTTGATAGTTTTCGTGACCTTTTCCGGCTACCAAAATGATATCTCCCGGATTGGCCATCGCACAAGCCATGCGAATAGCCTCTCTCCGATCAGTGATGGCGTTAACTTTTCGCTTAGCAGTTGGATCAACACCTACTTTCATATCTTCAATAATTGCTGTTGGGTCTTCCGTTCGTGGATTATCAGAAGTAAGAATTACTCGATCTGATGATTGCGCTGCAATCGCAGCCATTAATGGGCGTTTGGTGGTATCTCTGTCTCCTCCACAGCCAACAACTGTAATAACCTGCTCATTTCCTGTGCGAATCTCTTTGATGGTTTTCAATACATTCTCCAAGGCGTCAGGCGTATGGGCATAATCTACAATGCCTGAAATATCATTGACTCTGGTATACTCAAACCTCCCTTCTACTGGCTTCAAACTGCTTAAAGCAGTTAACACTTCTAGTTTATCTTGACCCAACAAAAGTGCAGAAGCATAAACTGCTGTTAGGTTATAGGCATTAAACTTCCCTAAAATTGGGCACCACACCTCTTGATCGTCAATTTTCAAAAGCAATCCTGTAAAATTGCTTTCCATGATTCTACATTTGAAATCAACCGATGCTTTTACTCCGTAATAATACTTCTTAGCCTTTGACTCTTGGAGCATTACCTCAGCTCTTTTATCATCTTTATTGGACAATACAAATCCGGTTTTTCCGATTTCAGTAAAAAACCCTCGCTTTGCAGCGATGTATTCGTCAAATGTTTTATGATAATCTAAATGATCATGACTGATATTTGTAAACACTCCGCCTGCAAAGTCAAGACCAGTAACACGGTGCTGCACCACGGCATGAGAACTCACTTCCATAAAGCAATATTCACAGCCCGCAGCAAGCATTTCTGTTAAAAGTCGATTGGTGCTTAAGGCGTCAGGCGTAGTATGTGTTGCTTTTACTTCTACCTCATCAATCAAATTCACAACAGTAGAAATCAAGCCCACCTTATAGCCTAACTTTTTAAATAAGTGGTAGAGTAAAGTAACCGTGGTTGTTTTACCATTAGTTCCGGTAACCCCAACCAGCTGCAAATCCTGAGCAGGGTTATCATAAAAGTTAGCAGCCAAATATCCGAGTGCCTCATGCGTATCCTTCACTTTAATATAGGTTACTCCTTCAGACATCTCTTTTGGCAACTCTTCGCAAACTATCGCGATTGCACCTTTCTCAATAGCCGAAGCAATATAACTATGACCATCAGCCTGCACACCTTTTAGAGCGACATATAAAAAGCCAGAGTTAACGGTTCTAGAATCGAAAGTAACATCCTGCACCTCCAACTCATTAGTTCCATGAACTTCTTGAATAGCTACTTTATATAATATGTCTTTTAGTAATTTCATTAGGTCAACTCTAATACGATTTCACTTCCTTTATATACTCTAGATCCTGGAGTAATCGATTGGCTTCTAACCGAACCGCGTCCAACAAACTTTACTTTTAAGCCTGCATTCTCTAATAAATAAACAGCATCCATTACTCCCATTCCTTTTACATTGGGAACTAGGTTTTCTATCAACTTTCTATTAGTCAACTCAACTGTTTCAGACTTCGTAGAGGTGGACACCCAATCATCTAACTCTTTTTTCGCTTTTACATTTATGCCTATTTCATCAAATACTTTTTTTACATCCTGATGATATCCACTTTTTGAATATGGAATCTTGGAAGAGGCATAAAACTTCTGAGGGCTTAAGGGTTTGTGTATCTCCAAACTATTGGCATATACTTTATCAGCTACTTCTTTAAAAATTGGCCCCGCGACCAAGTTTCCATAATACACATTCCGCGAAGGGGCGTTCACCACTACAATACAGCTATACTTGGGATCTTCAGCAGGGAAGTACCCTACGAATGAAGCCTGGTGACTCACTTTTGATTCATATCGATAACCATAAGACTCATTTGCTATCTGCGCGGTACCTGTTTTACCTGCGATTTTAAAATTGGCATTTTTCAAATTTGTGGCTGTTCCACTTTCAATCACCCCTTCAAGTGCTTGCTTCACCTTATCAATTGTTTTTCTAGAACAAACTGCAGGATTAATCACCTCTGTTTTTACCTCTTCCACTACTGACCTCCCCTTGGTGATTTTATCAACAAACTTTGGGCGAACCATTTTACCATTATTGGCAATCGCATTGTAGTAAGTCAAAATCTGCAAAGGAGTTTGCAGCACCTCATAGCCGTGAGCCATCCATTCTAATGTAATTCCAGACCACGAATTATTATCGGTATTTTTTATGGTTGGTCGACCTTCGCCTGCAATAGAAATCCCCAAAGGCTCTGCTAAGCTCATTGCTTTCAGGTGATCCACAAACTTCTGTGGATTCTTAGCATATGCTCCCCTGATAATTTTAGCCATCCCAATATTTGATGACACCTCAAAAATGCGTTTTACTGAAATCTTTCCCCAACCTCCATCATCGAAGTTGGAATCATACATAGTTCTGTCGTAGAGGTTTAATTTACCATTTCCACAATCCACCAAATCTTCTAAATCGACATAACCATCCTCAATAGCAGCAACCAATGCAGGCAATTTAAAAGTAGAACCTGGCTCAGTGCTTTCTCCGATAGCATAATTATACCCTTCGTAGTAATTCCCATTGGTGTTGCGTTTCAGGTTAGCGATTGCTTTCACACTACCTGTTGACACCTCCATAAGCACAACACAACCGTGATCTGCCTGCTGTCGCTCCAGTTGCTTCAGCAAGGCACTCTCCGCAACATCCTGAATATTAATATCAATGGTAGAGTAAATGTCGTATCCATCTTGTGGCTCCACTTCATTCTCATCACCAACAGGCATCCAAACTCCACCTGCGATTTTCTGCATCAAACGCTGCCCATTCACACCAGATAGCTGCTTGGAGTATGCCCCTTCCAAACCAACCGGAGTAACACCGTCACGCTCATAACCAATTGTTCTAGCTGCTAAAAGCTGAAAAGGCATTTCGCGTTTATTCTTTTGAATGTATAAAAACCCACCTTTGTAGCGCCCTCTTCTTAACAATGCAAACTTTTTTAATTGCTTTAGCTCCGTGTAGCGAACATTTCTTTTTATCAAATGGTAACGAGCTCCTTTTGCACGCGCTCTTACCAACTCTTGCTTCCATGAAGCAGGACTTTTATCCTTAAATAAACTACTCAGCTGATACGATAGCGAATCAATCCCTTTATTGAACACCTCATCAGTAAGCGCTTCGGTATTTAAGTCCATGCGCACTTCATAAATAGGAATTGAAGTTGCCAAAAGACTACCATCTTCCGCATAAATATTACCGCGAACAGCCTCTATACTTTTATCGACTAGCGTAAGACTTTCAACTTTTCGCTTAAGCTCAGCGCCTTCTACAATTTGAATCGTGAGCGCTTTACCAATGATTACTAAACCAAATAAGCACACAGCGAAATAGACGAGGTACACTCGCCATTTCATCTCCTTTTGTATGTCCTTTTCGTTAGTCAATTTCTTTTATCTCCTTATCTTCTTCAGCGACCACTATTTTCTTTGGTGGCTCCGTTAATTCTTGTAAACCAATTTTTTCAGTTGCTTTTGCAACTTGCGATTGCTTACTGATATACATCAGTTCCGATTTAGTGGTGATGTACTCTGATCGCAATTCTTTTATTTCATTTCCTGTTTTATACAGCTCTCGAATCGTTTTTTCTGCATTATACCCGTTTGCGATATAGCAAATCCCCAAAAAGGTGAGAAAGAAAATAAATGGTAAAGAGGAAACGACATTGGATCCTGAAAGAAAACTTCCAGACAAAACACCCTTCACACCCTTTACCCCATCCGCGGTAGGTGCTTTAGCTTTTGGCTGTTTTTCCGTTTCTTTTTTCTTAAACCGATTCATTCACTACTCTTTTTGCGACCCTTAACTTTGCGCTCCGGGCTCTATTATTCTCATTTAACTCTTCCATTGATGGTACGATTGGTTTTCGAGTAACCTGCTCGAATGGAACCAACTTATTTCCAAAAAAGTCCTTCTCTACTTCTCCACTAAACTTCCCTTTCTGCATGTAATTTTTCACCAACCGATCTTCTAAGGAATGATAGGTAATCACAGAAAGTCGACCATCAGGTTTTAACAACTCTTCCGACTGCTCTAACAACCCCTTAAGCGACTCCAACTCCCCATTCACCTCTATCCGCAAAGCCTGAAAAACCTGCGCTAAAAAGCGGTTTTCTTTTCCCCATGGAGTGACCGGCTGCAACACTTTCTTCAAGTCAGCAATCGTTTCAATTGGATTTTCATCCCGCTGCTTAGCGATCAACTGCGTGATTTTTCTAGAATTCCTCAACTCCCCATATTGAAAAAGTAGATTCGACAAATCCTCCTCTTCGTATTCGTTTATAATCTTAGCCGCAGTCAAAGGCGACTTTTGATCCATTCGCATATCCAATGGTCCGTCAAAGCGAATTGAAAAACCTCGTTCACCTTCATTAAATTGATGTGAGGAAACACCTAAATCAGCTAAAATTCCATCTACCTGACTAATGCGATAGAAGCGTAAATAATTTTTTAAAAATTTAAAGTCCTGAGCGATTAACTCAAAGCGATCATCATCCAAACTATTAGCAGCAGCATCAGGATCGCGATCAAAAGCGAACAACTTTCCACCCTCACCAAGCTTGCTCAATATTAATTTTGAATGCCCTCCACCCCCGAAAGTAACGTCGATATAAATCCCATTAGGTTTGATATCTAAACCATCAACACTTTCAGCAAGCATGACTGGCTTATGATATTCCTCCATCACTACCCTCCGTATTTTTATTGCCCATTACCTCTTCAGCCAACAGCGCAAAATCCTCCGGCTCATCTGTGAGCAAGCCATCATAAACATCCTTATTCCAAACTTCAATTCTATTTGAATACGCAAACAAAACCACCTCTTTTTCAACTGCTGCATACTCCAACAGTCGCTTTGGAAACAATACCCGACCAGTATTATCTAATCCTAACTCAGTCGCTCCACGGTAGAAATAGCGAATAAAATCACGGTTTTTCTTCACATATTGGTTCAGCTGATTGATTTCGGTACTGATTATTTCCCACTCATTTTTGGGATAAAGCACGAGGCATTTCTCAAACCCTCGATTTAAGACAAACTTCTCCTGGGCCGCAGGATCCAACTGTTTACGAAGGCCTGCAGGCATCATTAAGCGCCCTTTCGGGTCGAGCTTACACTCAAATTCGCCAATGAAGTTTGCCATAAATACTATTAATTAAAGCGTTTGCGATAGAAGATGTAAAAATAAAAAAGATTTTACCACTTTCTACCACTTCTTACCACTTTGTTGATAACTTTCAAGGTTTTTAAGGCTAAAAACCGCTTAGAAGCATCGTATTTGTTGGCATTGCAAAGATTAATGGTTTGTGGTAAACCCTCGTTTTAGGTGCGGAATATTTTCAACAAGCTGGTGTTAAAACAGGAGTTCTAATAATTGTGATAATTGCTGTATTTTTGTGTTACATTTGAAAAAAGGAGCGAATTAATGAGTTACGAAAACGCAATCATCACAGAGGGGAAATATCAATTTCTTGAGAAAGGAGAAGGACACACCATCATTATCCTTCATGGACTTTTTGGCGCATTGAGCAACTTTAATGAAGTGATCGATCAATTCTCAAAAAACTACCGCATTGTCGTTCCATTAATGCCGCTCTACGACTCCCCACTTCTAAAAACTAGTGTTGGAGCAATGGCAGAATTTATCAATGACTTTATTGAATTTAAAGGCTATGAGGATGTAACCTTATTGGGCAATTCGTTGGGTGGTCATATAGCTCTGGTTTATGCATTAAAATATCCAAGCAGAGTTCATTCGATGGTTTTGACAGGCAGTTCTGGTCTTTATGAAAATGCTTTTGGCGGATCGTTCCCAAGAAGAGAGGATAAAGAATATTTACGTCAGAAAATTGCAGTTACCTTCTACGATCCCGCAGTAGCTACCGACGAACTAGTAGACGAAGTGCATAAAATTGTAAATGACAGAAGTAAGTTGGTGCGAATTTTGGCCCTAGCAAAATCTGCAATCCGTCATAACATGGAAAAAGATTTAGCCAAATTCACCATGCCCTCTTGCCTCATTTGGGGTAAAAATGATGGCATTACACCACCAAAAGTGGCAGAAGAATTCCACGAAAAGCTACCTGACTCTGAATTATTTTGGATCGACGAGTGCGGACACGCTGCTATGATGGAACACCCAAAAGAATTTAATCGACTACTAGACGGATGGTTAAGTAGAAAAGTGTAATTGCATCTATTCTACTCACAATAGTGCGACTCACAAAGATGCGACACACAAAGTTGTGTACTCAGTTAAATTATTCCAAATGAGTATATCTTTTATCTTACCCTTCATAAAGCTTACAGAATAGTTAATTTTGTCACATGCAGATAAAAACAGCCGAATTTGTGATGAGCAACACCCGTGTTGACTTATGCCCTGAACCAACCAAGCCAGAATATGCTTTTATTGGACGATCAAATGTAGGAAAGTCATCATTAATCAACATGTTGACCAACAATAAAAACCTCGCCAAAACCTCTGGAAGACCTGGAAAAACGCAGCTCATCAACCATTTTATCGTGAATGATGAATGGTACTTGGTGGATTTACCAGGGTATGGATATGCAAAAGCCTCCAAAAAATCTAGAGAGCAGTGGAGCAGTTTTATCACCCGATATATGCTGGAGAGAGAGAGCTTATTGTATGTTTTTCTACTCATTGACAGTCGAATTCCTGCTCAAAAGATTGATTTAGAATTTATGGAGTTTTTGGGAACCAAAGGAGTACCGTTTGTTATCGTTTACACCAAAATGGACAAGCTATCGAGTTCGGCATACAGTAAAAACATCGCTGCTTATAAACGAGAATTACTCAAAACTTGGGAAGAATTACCGATGATGATCGGAACCTCGGCTGTAGGTAAAAATGGAAAAGAAGAGGTACTTAAAGTAATCGAGCAAACCAATAAAGATTTTACTGCGAAGTAAGCCTTAGTCTTGCCTAACCAGTTTTCCGGAAGAAGCAGAAGGCTCTATTTCAAAGACCTCATTGGGGCTTCCGTACAAATTAATATCCCCTTCATTTTGAATACTATAATCTAATTTATCATTTACACGTACTGCTATATTTCCCTTAGAACCATTTACAATATTCCCATAGCTTGCCTCAAGTTTACGCGCATCAACAGCAAATAAAGCATCAGTCCACAACTTAACTTCTCTTGTTCGTCCTGTTAATTCTAATGTCCCACCACAAGGAAAGTTGTTCCAAAAGTAAAACACATCACAGTTTAGTTCTAAGACTGCCTCATTTAACTTACTTCCCAACACTAATCCAAACTCTTGAGAAGTAATCGGATTATTTGTCGTTATAAAACATGACTCACTAGCTACTACTTTCGATAAAGGCAAAGCATGAATCACGATTCTCGTCTTGTTTTTAGTGGGTTGTGTCCATTTTAATCGTTTAGAGTTGGAGAGTACTAATTTTTCAAATTCTACTTTATACTCCACTTTATCGATGAGCTTTTCATCCCCAATTACCTCTATATAAAATACGGAATCCTCTTCTAATTCTACCCTAAAGGTATCATTCACCTCTACCTCAACGAATGGAGACAATTGAACTATTTTACTGGTAACCTTCTCTTTTTTACAAGAAAACAAACCAAGTATACAGCCTAGAACCACGAAGAACTTTTTCATTATTTTAATTTAAATCCAACACCTATTTCAGGATAATCTAAGATATGCAAATGAGACTTCATTGCTAATCGAATGCTTACGTTCTCAGAAAAATTATACTTAATAACCCCTCTATTATACATTACTTTATCTTCTACTTTATTACTTAAACCTACATATACTCCTTGTTGCAAACTCAGGCTAAACCGATTGTAGCGTAGCGTTTGAGAAATATGAATCCCTGTTTGGAAGTTATCCTGAGTTGTAAATGACTTCCCTTCTTCTTCTAAAAATGTTTTAACTGATGTGTCATAGAACGCATCTACACCAGCTCCAATGTGAAAAATACGCCCCACCTCTCGCACATATTCTAATGAAAGCGAATTCGCTAAAAAATACTTTCCGGATAACGATCGAAGGTGCTTTCCACCGACACTTCCGAATAGATAAAAGGCATTTTTAGATTCGTGTTTGGACAGCTCTACTTGCTTGCGCTCTGTGCGCTTACCCAAATAATAAGAAAATCCTGCGAAAGCAGTCAATGAGTTCATTCCAATATTCGGCTCAGAAGTATTTGCATTGGATAAGTGATCAAAAGAAAGCCCTGCGTTAAAATTTACCTTATCTGACAACCTGTAAACACCTCCAAATTGTGTATTAAAGTGAATGTTTAGGTGCGACCCCACTGCAATATTACTTGGGTTAGTTTCAGGGTCGTATTTCTTAGTAACGTAGCTCAACCCTATTCCCACTCTACTGTATAACTTGAACCTATCTCGATCTAAAAGATATACTTTAAAGAAATAAGTGAGCGCTAACTCATTCCCAAACACATCCCGATCACCTAAAGATGAATAAAATAAAGAAAGACCGTACTCAGGGAAATTAAACAATTGCTCCCAAGGAGTATTTCCGATGGTCTCTTTTGAAATCGTTAAATCTAACGACTGAATTGGGCGATCAACCTTTAACAAGAAACTGGAGTATTCAGGCAAGTTATAGCCTCTATGATAATTTACACCTAACTTTAAATTATCGCTCAACTTTTGCTGAGAATGAGCCTCATCGAGACCAACACAACAAGATAAAAAAAGTAAAAAGGTGATTTTTATTTTCACTACAGCTAGCGCTTAAATTTTAGAACAGTAAATATAGCAGTATTTTACATTACTTCTATTTTACATCACATATACAAAGGAGCAAATAAAGAGACGTCAAGTCATTGACTTTACACTTTCACAGTAATTTTCAGCATAATTTTACAAGAAAAATAGAAAGACTATGGAAATTAATATTTGGTCAGACATTAGGTGTCCATTTTGCTATATCGGTAAAAGAAAGTTTGAGGCAGCACTAAAAGAATTTGAGCACAGTAAGAGCCTAAAGGTAACTTGGAAAAGCTTTGAGCTCGATCCCACTTTGGAGACGCAACCCACAACCAATCTTATAGAGCACCTCGCAATGACTAAAGGTATGTCCGTTGAGCAGGCAAAAGGAATGGTAGGGCACGTGATGGGAATGGCTAACGAAGTAGGGTTAAACTTTAATTTTGATCATGCGGTAGTTGCCAATTCATTCAATGCTCATCGATTATTGCATTTTGCAAAAAGTCAACAAAAAGGAGATCAACTTAAAGAAGCATTATTAAGGGCTCATTTAGAGGATGGTATCAACATTGACGATATCGATGCGTTGACTAAAATTGCCATAGCAAATGGTTTAGAAAAAGAAGCAACACAGGAGGTATTAAACGGTGATGATTTTGCTTACGATGTAAAACAAGACGAAATGGAAGCTCAAAACATAGGCGTCCGTGGTGTGCCATTTTTTGTTTTTGACAATAAATATGCGATCTCCGGTGCTCAGCCAATGGAGGCATTTTTAGAAACGTTGAATAAGGCTTGGGGCGAATTTGCTTCAGAAAAACCAGAATTGATCGTTTCTAAAGGCGATAGCTGTGATGTAGATGGTAATTGTGATTAAAAAAAGGCGAAGAAATTATTCTTCGCTTTCATTACTCTTTTTACTTTTCAGCCGCTTAGCATCTTTTAAACTCTTGCTCAGCATCCATTCTATTTGTCCATTCACGCTACGAAATTCATCGTCGGCCCACTTTTCAATTTGCTTGAAAAGTTCAGGATTAACCCGTAGCGCAAACGTTTTTTTCTTACTCATCTAATTTCGAGTTTTCTAAGTTATCTAATACTTGTTTTAACAATTATTTAGACTAATGTTCCCTCTAGAGTCACTCAGTGTGAACTCCTACGCTTAAACTATTTATACTAGTTTAAACTACCTGTATTCACTACTGGAATTACTTCTTTATCTCCGCAAAGTACGACCATTAGATTACTAACCATTGATGCCTTTTTATCGTCATCGAACTCAACAATATTTTCACGCGAAAGCTGATCTAACGCATCTTCCACCATTCCTACAGCACCTTCCACTATTTTCTTACGAGCTGCCACAATAGCAACTGCTTGTTGTCTTTTTAGCATCGCACTCGCAATCTCAGGTGCATAAGCTAGATAGCCAATTCGAGCTTCCATCACCTCAATTCCTGCCATAGCCAACCGCTCTGTAATTTCATTTTCCAGTGCATCGTTAACCTCATCCATACCCGACCTTAGCGTCAACTCTGCTTGCTCATCATCAAAATTGTCATAGGGATATGACCCCGCCAATTTCCTTACAGCAGCATCTGTTTGAACACGTACAAACTCTTCATATTTATCTACTTCAAAGGCCGCCTTAAAAGTATCACGAACCCTCCAAACTGCAATAACATTGATTAAAATAGGGTTTCCCACTTTATCATTTACTTTTACCCGTTCACTATCAAAGTTCCGAGCTCTCAATGAAATCCGTTGTTTGGTGTAAAACGGATTCGCCCAATGAAATCCATTCTCCCGAACAGTCCCTTTATAGGCTCCAAAAAGTACCAAGACTTTTGACCCATTAGGGTTTACAGTAAAAAAACCGGGAGCGATAAACAGAATTATGGCAATCAATCCTAAGAATGCAGGATTTTTAAATAAGGCAATTCCAACAATCATAGTGATTAGAAAAACACCCAAAACAGCAAGTGCGATATACCCATTTGTTACTTTAACGTTACTTTCTACTTTCATAATAATATCATTTTGATATCACAATAATAGCAAATTTTTATAATACATGCAACTACATCCGGCACTTTCAACAGTATCAAGCATGGATAATCCCGTTTTCTATTGCGTACCTAACTAGGCCGACACTATTCTTACACCCAGTTTTACTTAGTATGTTTTTTCGATGTGTTTCAGCTGTATGGGAAGAGATATATAAACGTTCAGCTATCTCTGAAGAGCTCAACTCTTCACACACCAGCTTTAAAATTTCAATCTCTCTTGGGGTTAATACTACTTTTACTTCTTTCTTGCGAAAACTAGTGATTAGTTCTTTCGTAACATCTTTGCTGAAGTACTCTTGCCCTAAAGCAACAGTGTTTATCGCTTTTATGAGTTCGTCCTCATTGCTTGTTTTTAACACATATCCTTTAGCACCAAGATTAATGACCTCTTGAATCTTTTTAGCATTCAAATGCATGGTTAGCATGACCACTTTAATTTGACTATTAATTTTTAATACTAACTCAATGGCTTCTAATCCAGACATCCCAGGCATGTCAATATCTAGCAACAACACATCAACTGGTAAGCTGGGCAGCTGCTCAATCAACTCCTCTGCAGAAGAGAAATCAGCTAAAACCTGAAGTTTTTCCTGCACCCCTAATATCGACTTTAAGCCTTGACGAAAAAGATGATGATCATCCACAATAGCCACTTTTATCATACCTATACTTTTAATTCGATAATAACAATAACGCCCCGACCCACTTCAGCATCAACAGAAAGCGTTCCCCCAATTTTCTTTATGCGCTCTTCGATATTGAATAGTCCGATCCCTTTATCTACTGTTTCTGAATCATATCCTACACCATTATCTTCAAAAATAATATTAAACGTATCTTCTAAAAAGTTTACCTGTAAGCTCCAGATGGTAGCCTTGGAGTGCTTTAGAGCATTACTCACTAACTCTTGAATCACACGGTACAGTTCAAGGACAGACTTTTGTCCCAATAAGTTCATATCAGGATGAAGGAATAACTGAAAGTCAACATCATTCGACTTCACAATTCGTCTTCTTAATTGATCCATAGCCTCGTTAAATCCATATTTTTTCAGGACTCCACTAGATAAATTATGCGCTATACTCCTCACCTCTTCCACCGCGGTATCTACAATAGCCAAATCTGCATCGTCGAGTTGATTTTTGGAACTTCGCAAAGATAGACGCAGCGCAGCCAGCGTTCCGCCCAATCGATCATGAAGCTCTTGGGCGATTCTTTCTCGCTCCGCTTCTTGTCCGCTCAACATCGCGTTGAGGGATTCTGCCTCTTGATTAGAAAGAAGCTCTTGCATCTTTCGTTTTCTTAATTCCAACTGAATGGTATTGATAAACTCTCGCTGCTTAAACCACCTCCTGATTAAAACTATCGCAATCAATAACAATACAATAGCGATCCCTGAAGCCCAGAGATACATATTATTTCGTGCATTTTCTAAATCTAAGCGAGACTCTCGCTCTTGACTCAACTCCAGCGCTGTTTCTTTGGCAGCCAATTGATATTTGGCTTCCATTTCTTGGATATTCTTACTCGTTTTTAGGTTAATAATGGAATCGTTAAGAAGCACATACTTTGAAATGTAACGCTTAGAACTATCCATCTCATTAATTGACATATAGTACTCGAATATCGAATAATAGATATCCTTTCTTAATTCGATGGTAGCTGAAAGATTAGCAATTGAGTCGGCATACATTAGCCAATTGTAAGTTTTTGTATTTTCCTTCTTCTTGAAAAACACATTCCCTAGCTTCAGTGCAGTCCATGCAACTCCAATATTATCTTTCAACTCTTGATGGATTGTAATCGCCTTGGACAAATGAAAAATTGTAGAATCCAACGACCCGTTTAACTGAAATACTGTAGCAACATTATCATGTAAGTCAGCAAGCTGAGAACTTACATCTTCTCCTGTTAATTTACAGATATCAAAACCTTTATTATAATAAGACAATGCAGAATCTAGTTCTTGCTTAGCAGTAAAAACTAATCCGATAGTGTTATAATTTGAGGATATCAGGTTGGTGTTATAGTTTAATCCCAATTGAACTGCCTTTCTATGATAGGCTATAGACTGATCAAATGCATTGGTGTAATAGTATACGTTTCCAATGTTTCCCAAAACTGAAATTATTTTGGCGGTATCATTTATTGCTTCTCTAAGTTCTAAAGATTTAAAATAGTCGACTAATGCCTCTTCATAAGCTCCTTGATTAAAATCTAATATTCCTGAAACACTATATACGTCAGATAAAATTAGCGTATCAAAAGGCGACTCAACCATACTTAACACTTTTGCATTTAAAATCAGTGCACTATCCATTTGAGAATTAGATAAGTGATATGATTTTAAATTAAGCACCTCAATACTGTCCCACTTCGGTTCATTAATTATTTGTGAATTAACAAAATACGAAAGAAAGAGTAGTATGCACAATAGCACACTACTCTTCGATAAAGGAAAATAAACTGTATGCGAAAATCTGACTCCCAACTATTACTTTATTTAAGTTGATTGGTAACTTTTCCCTTTATCGGCTCTTTTTTAACGGGCTCATTGGTCTGAACATCTACCAACAAGATCATTGCATTGGGTTGCAACACCTCTGTATTATCTGTTGAATATAAATCATCAACATCTGAAATCTGTATACTATTATATTGAGGATTTTCAGAATCGATATATACCGTAATTAAATAGTCTAATTCATACAAATCTCCATTTGCGTCTGCTACGTGTATTCCAAAACCTTCTACATTGACGGCTTTACAGCTAAGTAACTTAAACTTCTGCGAAGGATTGATAACAATAACCTCTAATGGCTCATCATTTCCATTTTCAATAATCTCTAAAATGTAATTGGTATTTAATTCCATAACTATATAATTTACTATTTACTAATATCTAAAAATTATAACTTAAACCAAAGAAATAGCCTATTTCATTCACCTCCCTAAAAGCTGTACTAGCATCTCCCGCATATATTTGCCCTTCTTGAAGTCCTGTGGCCAATCGCTTTACTTTTCCAAATGCTGCGCCACCCGACAAACTAACACGTTGTTTTCTGCCCACTAGCAAGCTTGCTCCTAATAGATACCGCAATGTCTGTTGGGTATTAATTGTAGCACCCAAGCTAACCCCAAAGTTTACTGTTCGGCCATTTCGAATATAAAAATGAACAAGGGCTCCTGCTGATATGTCAAACGTTCCATTATCATCGCGTTCAATTCTATTACGTGACTCTTCAGAAATGGCAGTTATACTATCGGTCGTTTGGAAATCTGCTGTTGTAAAAAAGGTGGTATCTTGATACGTTTCTGCAACATTCTTAAAATTGTGATCAATTAAAGAGGTAATAAACAACCCTCCACTTCCATCTATTTTTAAGCCACCCGAAACATTAACACGTATAGGCGAATCACTTCCATTTCGGATTACTTTATAGTTGGCTGGGTCTACATTGGGTTGTTTTTGTTTAATCGTTAAATCAACCAACAATTGATCGTTTTCATCGGGAGAAACGGCATCAAAAAATTGATAGGGTTGTATTTGGGTCAACTTATTGTAAATACTCAAACTTTGATCGATCAATCCTTCAACTTCTGCACTATCTCGCTGCTCAGTTTTAATTGCACTGCCTAATGAATAAATGGATGCATATCCTTCAAACTTGCGAGCTATATTTCTATCTAATTCAATAAGTAATTGGTGATAAGCAGCGGCATTTATAACATCTAAGTTACTCACAGTCGAAAAGAGTATTTCGAGCTCTTGATTGAGCACTTCAAAACCTGCTAATCGCTCTCGTTTGACTTTTTTCATTGAATCGGTTGTGATCTCTTTAGCTTCCATTAACTGATCAGTAACCTTATCATCTGATTCCGTCTTGGTTGCAGACGGTGAAATCAGCGCTGCCAATTCCGTGTTAATCTCTCTGTTGTAATTAAACACACTAGTTGTTACTTCTGCTTGGTATTTCAAAGGATTCATATTAAGCACCAAAACACCTAACGCTTGATTTTTAGTTATCTTCAAGGGCTTTTTTGAGGTCTTCTTACTTTTCGATGACATCACATAATTTTTACGTTCAAAATCATAAATGATATACTCGGTTCTTTCATGATTCGTATCGTTTTCAAAAAGTGTTTTTGGAATAGACTTGACAGAAATGCAATCTACATTTGCATGCGATAGTTCATAAAAAAGCGCTTGATCAATAAACTGAAACTCTTGCTTATCTTGCGCTTGCCCTACAAGTGGCATAAAGCAAAACAGAACGTACCTCCAGTAAAACTGTTTACATTTGATTTTAAACATTTCCCATCGCTGTTTGCACTTTTCAAATAGGCCCATTGGTTGAGTTTTGGTGGTTTTAATTTCTAACACTACAAAGGTGCCGACTCAGCAAACCAATTCATTCATTGAAACTGGGTAAATCCATCTAACCATATTCAGGTATATTTTTTTAATTTCTACTTCAGGGCATTATTAATACTTTTGCAGCTCTTAAAAGCAGAACAAAAGATGGATTATAATTTCAGAGAAATAGAAGCCAAATGGAGAACGTTTTGGCAAGAAAACAAGACCTACAAAACAGAAATGGACAACACAAAAGAGAAATTCTATGTGTTGGATATGTTCCCTTACCCATCTGGAGCGGGACTTCACGTAGGTCATCCTCTTGGTTATATCGCCTCTGATATTTATGCTCGATTTAAAAAGCACAAAGGATTTAATGTGTTACACCCAATGGGATACGATGCATTTGGATTACCTGCTGAGCAATATGCTATTCAAACTGGGCAGCATCCGGCAATAACTACT
>CBFHZL010000012.1:339-37485 GCA_965660325.1 uncultured Acidiluteibacter sp. | reverse complement strand
CAGTTAGAGAAACAATAGGGCAGGATAGAAAAATCGATATGACCTTTGACGAGGTGAAAACCATTATTGAAGAAGCCCTATTTGAACGAAAGTTTCAATTATCATGTCACCTAAGAATTATACATGCTGAGACAAACTCAATCACTTATGAAAGAGGATTAGCTAGTTTTATTACTTCAAAGGAAATTAACATTGAAAAACCAAATGGTGAAAATCAAACGATTTTTGCTGATAGAACTATAATTGCAACAGGAAGTAGACCTCGAATAATACCTTCAATCACTGTTGATGAAAAAAACATATTAACATCAGATGGGATCCTGCATTTGGATGAATTCCCGAAAAGTATGGTGATTCTTGGAGCAGGTGTAATTGGTTGTGAGTTCGCTGCGATGTTCTCTAACTTCGGCCAAACCAAAGTCTATCTGATAGATAAAGCAGACCGTATTCTACCTTTCGAGGATGGAGATGTTGCTGATATGGTCGCCACCAACTTAGAAGAAAATGGTGTCGTTATTCACCGTGGTTCTCAGTTGATTCGGATGGACCATAAAGATGGTGGTGTAGAATATGAACTAGAAAATAAAGATGGTACACGAGAAGTAATTCATGTGGATAAAGCACTTCTTTCGATTGGTAGAGTACCAAATTATGAAAACCTTAATTTGGAAAATGCCGGTGTGTCTATGAGTAAGAGAGGTGTTCATATTGGAGATGTAGACACCCAAACAAATGTTCCACACATTTACGCTGTAGGTGATGTTTCAGGAAATATGGCCTTGGTTAATATTGGAGAACGCGAAGCGCGACATGCTGTAGTAAAAATGTTTGCTGATTTTCCTGTAAAACCCATTCGGTATTCAAATATCTCTACGATTATGTTCCTGAATCCAGAGGTTGCAGCAGTTGGTATTAATGTTCAACAAGCAGTGGAACAAAATATTCCTATTCGAGTGTCTAAAGTAGATTACTCAACCATAGCACGAGCGATAGCTATGCGCAAAACAAATGGATTCTTTAAAATTATCGTTTCTGACGATGAAGAGATGAAAGTCCTAGGTATGCGGGCAGTTGGTGAACATGCATCTAGTGCAATCCAATCTGTTGCCTTATTAATGTATATGGGGAAAGGTATCGATGAACTTGCCCATATGATACACCCGCACCCATCTATTGTGGAAGGCATACAAGAATGTGTTCGAATGTTGTTAGGTAAAAGCGTTTACAAATCTTCTGTATTCAAAGATAAACTGAAGTGTTACCGATTGGTTAATGGTGAAAAGATGCCATTAAACGTAATTGAGGAAAATAGTATGACCCACGTTGAGAACGTTTCAAAGTACCATGAATACAAAGAGGACTAATCTCTTAGTCCTCCTGTAAATCATTATTGATTTTTTAAATTTAAGGCCTAAAAGCAGGGTTATTTACGAACTCCTCATCCGACAGAGCTTTTAGAAAAGCAATTAAATCAGATTTCTCTTGCGGTGTCAATGCAATTTGATGTCCGTTAGCTCCCTGACGGTGTATCATGTCTGGGCTTAGATTAGGAGAATTCCGATTAACATCTGACATGTAAAATTCAACCACTTCTTCAAGTGTATTAAACCGTCCATCGTGCATATATGGAGCTGTATAAATTAAATTTCTCAGCGAAGGAACCTTAAACTTACCCACATCAAATGGTTGTTTGGTTACTGCTGCCAAGCCTGAATCTGGATTTAAGTCAAGACCATTATTTTGAAAGGTAAATTCTGTCCAGTTTGGATTAAACCTGCCACCGTGACAATGTCCACAATCACCTCTTTCTTGATCATCAAAAACTTCAAAGCCTCTAATTTCTTCGGCCGTTAATACTCTTCCTGTAGGAACGATTCCTGAAAGGGCTCCAAAATAATTGTCTGCAGGACTGTTTCCTGAAACTAACGTACGCTCAAATTGAGCTAATGCTTTAGTTATTGTGATAGAGTCCAGCTGTTGGTTGGGAAAAGCTCGACTAAAATCGTTTACATATGAAGGTATTGCTTTTAACTTTTGCTCTACATTCAACCAGGTTTCCATCATTTCTAACGGATGAGTTACTGGCGTAAGCGCTTGTTCTTCTAATGAATTAGCTGAACCATTCCAATTAAACTTCTCAGCATAAATAAGATTAACTAATGGCATTGCATTTATTATTCCAGGTTGGCCAACGGCTCCAAAACTCACTGCGTTTCCTCGATCATTGAATGAGTTGGCTGGATCATGGCAGCTAGCACAAGAAATACTGTTGTTGATCGATAGCTTTTTTTCAAAGAACAGCCTTTTTCCAAGTGCAATTCCCTCTACTGTTAACGGGTTGTCTGTAGGGATATTAATAGGCTTAGTCTGACTTGCAAATAAAGGAGGTAATTTAAGCGAATATGGAGTAGGGAAGTCACCTGCAGGACAATCATCGCATGGAACAGGCTCCACAGGATCGTCATTTGAACAGGCTGATAATAACGAAACCCCTACAAGTAAAAAGGTATATGTAAGTTTTTTTAGGTGTTTCATAACTTTAAGTTTTAATATAAGGGGCTACTGTTAATGTAGCCCCTTGATTCTTTATTTTACAGCGACTGTAAATACATCCTTTCCATTGGTATTTAATAATCGTTGAGCATCGTAGATAGGCATAATTCCCGGTCCATATACATTGAAATCCCAATTTACAGGGTTCGTGTACCACTCATTAATATCTAATGTAAACTCTAATGTAACATCAGAGTTCCCAACTGTAAAAGACGAATTTGGTATCATTACTTCGAAGTGATTAGCAACAAAACTTGTTCCTGTAGAGTCCATCTTTCTTGCAGTTCCCATATGAGTAGCAAAAAATTTATCAGTTGAATTAGTATCAATAAACTGGCCTTCTAACTGCATAAAGTGGTAGCCTCCACCTAACATTGCAGGCCAATTCCAATTTGCAGCGTTTAGTTCAGGATAAATACCATCAACGTTGTCATCTTCATCAAAACCAAATGTGTAAGAGATACCGCTATAATCTCCCTGTGGTATTTTCTCAGAGGCATTAAAACTAAACGTCTCCGGTTTAGAAAAATCAACAAAGAAGTACTCATCTAGTTCTATTTCTTCACCATTTGTTTGGTGTAAAGTTACTTCACTTACCAAATACCTCAATTTCGAAACGTTATAAGATTGCCCTAATGCATTGGTATATGGTTTATCAGGTGTGTTTAATTCAAGTGTATCATTTCCTGACATGTGCATAAACGTTACACCAACGTTTTGAGATGGGAATCTTGGAGTATCGTCATCATCGTCATCAGTATCGCATGAATGTAATGTTGTAACTGCACCAAGTGCAGCAAGTATCATCATTGATTTAAAAATTGTTTTCATCTTTATATTGTATTAGTGGTTTTAAAAATAATAATTTAATTCGGTGATCAATCGCATTTTATTCTGAATTTGATTGTCATTTAATTGTTGATAAACAGGATTAAAGTAAGTCATTCCTAGAGACACCTTTTGGTAGAAAGCTGTGAGGCTTACATTCCCAAATAATGTTTCTCCACCTGAATGACTGTAAGGTTCTCCATTTTCTTTATCTCTTCTACTTCCTTCAAATGCTGCTCCAACTGCAGGCATCAATTGCACATTTTTTATTTGTTTAATATAGAATATAGACGGATTAAAATTAAAACGGTTGGCAAACCTGAAATTATTTTTATTCGTCGTGTTTATGCGGTAGCTTATATTGGTATTTACCCCCCAGTTCTCACGCATTAAAATTCCTTCTACAAAAAACATAAAATCAACGCTACCCGTGCCTGCTTGCATATGTGGATCAAGATGATTTTCAGGATCACTGTAGTATACGCCTTTGGTCGAAGAAGCAATTGGGTAATAGGTATACGTTTTATTAAACGTTCCGGTTGGTAGCTTGATTCCACCTCCTACAGTCAACCTTTTCGTCCATTTACTGGTATCATCACAAAGTTTACTATTGTATACTTGGTATTTCGCCATAACTAGGAGGTCACCTGGGCCACCTACCGATTGCGTCATGCTATCATTTCTACCCATGTAGTTATCGGAGAAAGAAATCGAAGCATTAACATTTAATCTTGGCGTTAAAAAATACCGAAACCAAATATCGTAGCTGTTAAACTCCTCTTGCAGACTGTAGTCCTCAAATGAAAACTCCTCTCCGTGTTTGTTTAAATCAGCCCCTGGAATGGATGCTAGAAAATCTGAATCAAACGACCTGAAGCGATGTGCAAAACCGAAAGAGTTTTGATAGTCATCAGGTCGAATACCTACATAAATATTGCATAAGTCACATGCGTAGATACCTATTGATAGTATACTAAGCAATGAAATTAGCAATGCTTGCTTTAAATTCATTGAATTTTAAGAATTTAATTTTACAAATTATTATGCCAATTAAAGTAATGGCTTTCGTAAAAAACTCTTAAACTCTTGGAGGAGATTTGGTTACTGGTAAATATCCATCGGCCAATGGTTCATTGAATTGAGGGTAGTTTATGTTTAGACTACTTCTAATGCTTTTTATGATGGCAATGCCATCACAATAAAGTGTTTGAGCACTTTCATCAATGGTGGTATTTCCATCACCACTTCTTTCATCCTCGGCTTTTTTTAGGTCACCCATCTGCTGCATAAAGTGACATTGACCGCCACAGGCGAGTTCTGGTTTATCTTTATTTATACAAAAAACCTCAGTGATATAGGCTCTGTTTAATTGGAAATTAAAAGTGATAATTGAATAATTAAAAGTACCCACTAAAAAGAGTGGAAGTAATAAAGAGATGGTTAATATTTGGTGTACTTTTAACATTGAATCAAAGATAAGTTATAAAAACTATTTCTTTAGTGACTTTTGTTACATAATTGAATAAAAATGAACCAAACTCCTGTAATTACTCTTTTAGGCCCTACGGCAATTGGTAAAACACGTTTGGCTTGCCACCTATCTAAACACCTAAATGGTGAATTGGTTTCTGCAGATAGTCGCCAGGTTTATCAAAAAATGGATATCGGGACAGGCAAAGATCTTATGGACTTCCAAATTGATGATTACAAAGTTCCTTATCATTTGATTGATATTAGAAAGGCAGGAGAAGTATATAATGTATTTGAATTTCAACGTGACTTTTTGAAAGCATACCAGGAAATCTCTCAAAAAGATAAACCTACCATTTTGTGTGGAGGCACAGGGATGTATCTATCAGCAGCACTACAGCAATATAAATTACAAGAGGTACCGGAGAATGCGTCGTTACGAAAATCGATAAACCCCTTAACAGAAGAGGCATTAGTAGTTCGGTTACAAGAATTAAAGAAATTACACAATACCACAGATATTTTGGATAAAGAACGTTTAATTCGAGCAATTGAAATTGCAACTTTTGAAGCGTCATACCCGAAGGAGTTAATGCCAACATTTCCAAAGGTTGTTATTGGTTTACGCGCTGAACGTCATATTGTTAAATCCAATATTCACCAACGACTTAAAACTCGATTGGCCAATGGAATGATTGAAGAAGTAGAAGAACTACTCTCTTCAGGTGTTTCTCATGAGCAATTGATGTATTATGGATTAGAATACCGATTTATAAGTGAATTTCTGCAAGGAACGATTGATAAAAACCAACTTTTTACAGAGCTTTATAAGGCAATTAGTAACTATGCCAAAAGGCAAATGACATGGTTTAGACGCATGGAAAAAAAAGGGACTACGATACACTGGATTACAGCTACTGAATCATTAGATAACCAACTTAAGCGATCGCTTAAAATTATTGAAAAACACCTGAATGCTTAAATTATATAAATCTTCCGCAGGATCTGGAAAAACATTTACCCTTGTAAAAGAGTATCTTAAGTTAGTATTAAACCCGACCTCTGAGCTAACTTTTCGCAGAATATTGGCAACAACCTTTACCAATAAGGCTGCCAATGAAATGAAAGCAAGGGTTTTGGAAGCACTTGCATTCTTGTCTGACCCTGTGCCTGTTTCGAGCAAACATGACATATTGAAAGGTGTTTTACTTGAAGAATTGGGGTTTACCACTGAAGAGCTTCAGCGAAAGTCACACCGTGTTTTGCGTGCTATTCTTCACAATTATGCTGATTTTGGAATAGGTACCATTGATCGTTTTACCCATAGAATTGTTCGAACATTTGCGCGTGACCTAAATTTACCAGTCAATTTTGAAATTGAATTGGATAATAAACCACTCATCGATCAAGCAATTGATTTGCTGCTTTCTAAAATAGGAATTGATCAGGCCTTGACTACATTCTTGGTTCAATTTACACAGAACAAGGTTGATAATGGAGAAAAATATGATTTAGAGTCTGATATTCAATCAATAGCAGTAGAGTTGCTAAAAGAAGATGGAGCTGCTGCTATAAAAGCTTTGAAATCATATGGTTTTGATGATTTTCAAAAGAAAATTGATCGATATAAAGAGTTAAATGATCAATTTCTAGATCAAATTCAACCATTGGGAGAACAGGCTACAAAGTTGATAAAAGAAAGTGGTGCAAATGCCGATAGCTTTTTTCAGGGAGGTCGAGGTATTTATGCTTACTTTCATTATTTAAGTGAGTTGCGTACTGAAAAGTTTTCTCCAAACAAGTATGTAGAAACTACCATTGAAGACGATAAATGGTACAGTGGTAAGATAAAAAAAGACCTAGAGCAACAGGCAGCTATCGACACTATTAAAGGAGAATTAGAATCGCTTTACAATCAAGTTAAGGAATTAATAGATAGCGGTTATAAGCCATATAAAGCGAGAGAGGTTCAGTTAAAAAACCTATACGCCGTCGCTTTAATCAATGAGTTAGATAAAATAATTGGTGAGCTACGAACCACGGAAAATAAAGTCCATATTTCTGAATTTAATAAGCGAATTTCAGATGTAATTGCCAAAGAACCCGCTCCGTTTATTTACGAACGAATAGGGGAGCGCTATCACCATTACTTGATTGATGAGTTTCAAGATACTTCTGTTATGCAGTTCCATAATTTGATTCCTTTGTTTACCAATGCTCTAAGCCAGGGGCATTTTAATATGTTGGTAGGAGATGCGAAACAGGCGATTTACCGTTTTAGAGGAGGAGAGGTAGAGCAATTTGTGGCTTTACCTAAAATTTATAAATCAGATCAGAATCCAACAGTCGCCAGTAGTCAGGCTCTTTTTGATCGAGTAGTGGATATTGATAATTTATCTAGAAATTTTAGAAGTAAAGAAGAGATAGTCAATTTTAATACTTCGTTTTTTAATTATTGTTTTGAAAAGTATCAAGAAATAGGAAGCCTCTACGAAGGTCATGCGCAAACGCCAAGAGATAACCACAGTGGCGGATACGTAGAAGTTCACTTTTGTGAAAAACCTGTAAAAATTTCCGACAATTCGGATGAAGTAGACGATGATCCGGAACAAATAGAAGTCATCATTGACAGAATTGAACGGTGTTTACAACAAGGATATCAATTGCGGGACATTGTGCTATTGTTTAGAGGCAACAACAAAGCGAATGAAGTAGCTAAAATATTGATTGATAAAGGGTATAAGATTGCATCAGCTGAGTCGGTTATGATTGCAAATTCTGCGGCAGTTAAACTCATTGTGAATGTCCTATATGTTCTTATTAATCCATCAGAATCTATCTATAAGAAGCACATTATAGACGCATTATTCGCAAATGGACATTTTCAAGGGGAATCACTAGATGCAGTCTACACACGTATCTTATCGAAAAATGATGCTGCATCATTTTGGGAGAAGATGGGATTTACAGCCGAACAATTACCATTTAATGCTTTGCGTCAGCGGCCGTTATTTGAATTAATTGAAACTACTTTTAGAGCATTTGGCCTCCTTGAGAAAGCAGATCCGTACATTCAGTTTTTTATGGATGAAGTGTTTGATTATTCACTTGCCAGTAACAATGATATTCTAGGTTTTTTAACATGGTGGGAACAACGAAAAGGCTCCAAATCTATCACATTGCCGGAAGGCTTAGATGCATTAAATATCATGACCATTCATAAATCTAAAGGGTTGGAGTTTCCAGTTGTTATTATGCCATATGCGACAGAACTACTGAAGGTTGGTGGAGGCAAGTGGGTCGTGGATGCAGCTGCGGAATTACCAATTGATCAGTTGGCTTACATTCAAATATCGAGTGTATTGGAAAATACAAAATACGAATCAGTTTATTTGGAAGAAAAAAGAAACGCTACGATCGACTTCTTTAATACAATCTATGTGGCCTTTACACGCCCTGAAGACCGTTTGTATATTATTAGTAATAAACCTTTAAAAAATTCAAAAACGCTAAACATAAGCACCTTAATGGTGGATTATTTATCATCAAAAGGCCAATGGGATGAAAATGAGAAAACATTTGTACTTTCAGGAAAAGAAGTTCTGACAACTTCATCGCAAACGCACGTAGCAGCTAATGCAGAAGAATTGCTAACATTCATTTCTAAGGATTGGAACGAGAAACTTGCACTAAGTTATCAAGCTCCTGATTATTGGGATATTAATTTTGGTGAAGATGCCCGACAATATGGAAATACCATCCACTTAATATTGGCACTTATTAGAACAAAAGAGGATATTAGTAGGGTGCTCGATAAGTTACTCAAACAAGGCAGTATTACTGTAGAACAGCGAGCAAGGTATGCTCAAGAGATTGCCTTAATGATAGACCAACCTGCTTTTTCCCCATACTTCCAAGAAGGTTTGAAGGTTAAAACAGAATGTGATCTTTTGACTCCTGATGGAAAAACACTTCGACCTGATCGCGTAGTATACTTTGAAGATGCTGTTAAAGTAATCGACTTTAAAACAGGAAAGCCCTCAGAAAAGCATAAAGAGCAGTTGAGGAATTATATTTCTTTACTTCAGCAAACTGAGCAAATGAAAGTAACAGGTAGTTTGGTGTATATAGGTACTTTAGAAGAAGTAGAAGTATTGTAGAATCAATTTATTTTCTCATGGGCTCTGCCCAATCCGAATTCCTCACAAACACAGTATATTGTGCATACTCCTTACCAGGTTCTGTCATTTCCATTAGGTCTGTTACCGGTAATAATTGATACGCTTTTATCATTCTACTTGAGTTCCCATAAGGAGAGTCCAAATTGTTTAGTTTGATGATTGATTGAGTATTAGGTTCCGTAGTTCTTTTAAAATCTTTTATACCATATAAATACATAAATAATAAGTTATCAGCAGATATCTCCATTTTACTATTGATAGGGCCAGTTTGCATGAATTCCGGTAATTGATTACTCGGCATAACCATATAACTGTCGTTCATTAAAAAGTTAAACGATGTGATCTTCCCATCGAGGTTTAAATTACTAGTTCTTATTTTAGCAGCTAATGGACTTTTTCCATTAACGTTGTATTGAAAAACATGATAGAGCCCAAAGTAGCCGTATACCTTCTGGGATCGAAGTGATTTCTCTTCATATAGGTCCCGAAAATTCCTGAACATTGTTTCTTCTCTACCAATCTTATCACTCAAATGGTGAAGGTTAGATTTTATGTGCTTCAATGCTTGAAGTGTATCTCCAGAGTATAACTGAGAGTTAATCATTTTTTCTATGGTTGAACTCCATTCTTCGTTCGTAAAATTTTCACTAAATGTTTGACTACTATCTAAATCATTGATGAATTCAGCTAATAGTGTGAAGTCTTGTAGTTGATCTACACCAATAAACTCAAATTTATTTTCTCCTGCCGCTTCAGTATATAACCGCTGAAGTCGATAGTATTTCGCATAATAATCTAAGTTATTTCTACCTTGAAATACTGCCCATTTAGCCAATGCTTTCTCTAGTTTTGCATTATCGCCATCCTTTAAAAATTGATTGAGTAGTCTTGCTTGAAGAAAATCTACTTCTGCTATATAATGCCTAACTCCATGATTTTTATTTAAGTGGGAAAACAGATCCACGTCAAAAACAGTTGGTGTTTTAAAACCGTGTATTTCTCCTACTAAAATAAGTTTACTATTCTTTAAGTCTGATTCTGCAATCTCAAATGTGAAGTGTTCATTTAAGCCAACGGTTTCTTTATTATTTTCTATATAAGCAATGTATTTGCCTCCTGTGGCGTATTCCCAAAGATGGAATGTTCCGTAGCTGATAGCAGCAAGTAAGATTATTAATAGAAAAGATTTGAAAATAAACTTGAAGGTCTTTTTTATCATCTGGTCGTGGAATTATGTTTTCATTTAGCGACCTAAGCTACAATATTAGTTGGAAATTGTCTGCAGATACACGAAAAAATTAAAAAGAGAAAAAAACAACCCGGGTTGCTTGCTACACCTTCATCGCCCGATCCATGGCGCGCTTATCATCTTTCGCTTTCAGGCTTTCGCGCTTATCATGCATCTTTTTACCTTTAGCAAGCGCAATCATCATTTTCGCTAATCCTTTAGAGTTGATGTAAAGTCGCACAGGAATAATGGTCAGACCCACGTCATTTTTCTTTTTTGAAAGTTTTTCTAATTCTCGTTTATGAAGAAGTAACTTTCGATCTCTTTTGGGTTCGTGATTATTGTAAGTACCTTCTTTGTATTCTGATATATGAATGTTTTTTACAAACAATTCTCCTTTTTTAAATACACAGTACCCTTCTTTGATACTTGCTTTAGAATCTCGAATGGATTTGATCTCGGTTCCCATTAATTGGATGCCTGCTTCATAAGTATCAAGAAATTCATACTCAAATGAGGCTTTTTTATTCTTAATGGTAACGTTTGTTTCTTTCTTATCCTTTGCCATACAATTACGAAATTAACTATTCTACTGCGCAGATTTCTCTATTGCTGCTAAAATTATCGAGCACCCCTTCACTAAATCTTCGTCTGAAATGTTTAATGGTGGTGCTAATCGAAATGAATAGGCAGTTGATAAAAACCAAAAGGTTAGCAATCCCTTTTCTAAACACTCATTTACTACTTTTTGAACCCGCTCTTCGCTATCTAAATCAATAGCAAACATCATCCCTTTGTATCGAATTTCTTGTATGAGTGGATGGGTAAGGAGGGAAGCAATTTTATCTGCTTTTTCTTTCACCTTGGTCAGTAACTTTTCCTCTCGAATCACTTTTAAAGCAGCTGCAGCTGCAGCACAAACTACTGGATGGCCACCAAAAGTAGTAATGTGCCCAAGAATTGGGTTATCGCTCAGCAATGACATGATATTTTTTGATGCTGCAAAACAGCCAATCGGCATTCCGCCGCCTAGTGCCTTGCCCATGGTGATGATATCTGGTACGATATCATAATGCTCAAATGCCATAAATTTTCCGGTTCGCCCAATTCCACATTGAATCTCATCTAAAATCAACAAAGCGCCTACTTCTGTGCATCTATTTCTCAGCGCTTTTATGTATGCCATTTCAGGAATTCTAACCCCAGCGTCACCTTGTATGGTCTCTAGAATTACGCAGGCTGTTTTAGTGGTAATTTTATCTAAATCAGTTGTTTCATTCAACCGAATGCGGTCGATGTTTGGCAGCAATGGCTCAAATGGGGCTTGTTTTACTTTGTTTCCGCTTACGCTAAGAGCGCCATGAGTACTGCCATGATAGGCTTTTTCAAATGCAATAATCTCTTGACGCCCTGTTGCTCGTTTCGCTAGTTTTAGTGCACCCTCTATTGCTTCGGTTCCTGAGTTTACGAAGTAATAGCTATCAATTGCTTCCGGGAGCACCATTTTTAATTCTTCACCGAGACGAGATTGTGCTTCTTGTATAAATTCTCCATACACCATGACGTGCATGTGTTTTTCCACCTGATCGATAACTGCTTTTTTAATCGCCGGGTGGCCATGACCAAGACTGCTGACCGCTATTCCTGATATAAAGTCTAGAATTTCTTTACCGTCCGTTGTGTAGATCGTAGATCCTTTCGCATGGCTAATTTCATAGCCCAATGCAAAAGGGGTAGTTTGTGCGAGATGTGCGTAAAATAAATCTGAACTCTTTGACATGCTGCAAAGTTAATTCAAATTCCAAAATTAACTTTCGGAAAATAACATCGAAAAAAAAATGTTGAACTCGGTAAGATATTACCAAGTCAACATTTCAGCATTGAAATAAATCAAGATTTAATTTGTTGGAGCATCTTCCATTGGTCGCTTTTCTCCTCTGTGCTGTCCACCTTTTCCATCACGCAGTTTATCCAACAACTCTTTTTTGAATTCTCGTTCTGCTTCGTAAAGTTGAGCAACCTTCTTAATTGGAAGTACGGTTTTAAACTTTGTCAAGTATTCCTTGTCAATGGCCAAGCCTTTTTCTTTTCGAGCAATGTGAGCGTCCAATTCCTTAGTTATTTCTGCATCAGATTTGCTAGAAAGCGGCTCTTTTTTGTCCATCTGACCTCTGTGATCTGCTCTAAAGTCTTTTCTGCACTCGTGCTCTTTTGCTAGGAACTCTTTGTATATGGGTATAAAGTCAGCTTTCTCTTGATCAGTCAGAGCTAATTTTTCTTCAATAAAGCTGATTTTATACGCCTGCATTTTTTCGGTGCGTTCTTGTTTATTTTTTTGGGCGTTAACTCCCAAAGAAGCTCCCATTATCAATAGCGCAATTATTATTCTCTTTTTCATAAGTTATTGTATTAATTGGTTAGTAAATTTCACTTTCTATGTATTCCTGCTCTAACAGGTACTCTATTATTTCTTCTTCAGAAGGTTCAGCCACTTCAGACGGAATTTCATTCATGTAATCGATAATGAGGTACTCGCTCAGTTCATCTGATTCCAACTCACTTAAATAAGCATAGGCATCTTCATCGGAAATTTTTGAGATCTCCACTGTATTGGTTAAGCCAAAAATCACTACAACTAAAACCGTAACAATTGCAGTTGTAACTGTAAAGCGACCCTCAAGAATTGGCTTAATACGCTCCCACCAAGACTGTGGAAGACTTTCCTCTTCCTCAATTACAGACTGCAACCTTGTTGGAAACGCATCAAAATAACCTTGAGGTGTTTCAAAAGGCTGTTGATCTTTTCTATTAAATGGATCGTTTGTTTTCATTTCGATAGTTTGACTGAGGTTTTCTTAAAAGGTTTAATCCTGACGAATATATGCCTTAATTTTTTCAACTGCATGGTGATAAGAGGCCTTTAAACCGCCTATAGATGTTCCTGTGATTTGAGAAATTTCTTCGTATTTTAACTCCTCGAAATATTTTAAATTAAAAACTAATCGCTGTTTTTCTGGTAATTGCAAAAGGGCTTTCTGAAACTCTTTTTCCATTTCATCTCCGGTGAATAATGGGTCATCTTCTATTGCATTTAAATAATACTGCGGTAGCTCATCGATAGAAGTATATCCGCGTTTTTTCTTATCCTTCAAAAAGTCAATGCATGTATTTGATGCGATTCGGTAGAGCCAAGTGTACAGTTGACTGTCGCCTCTAAATTTTGTAATGTTCTTCCATGCTTTAATAAACGTTTGTTGCAGCACGTCGTCTGCATCATCATGGAGTAAAACCATTTTACGAATATGAAAATACAACCGCTCTTGGTATTTCCGAACCAATAAGTTGAAGCCATAGTTCAAGCTTTGCTTTTCAGCACATAATGCTACTAATTCTTTATCGCTAAGGTGTTTGTCCAATTTGGTTTTGTTTATTACGTAAAAAAGCCATTAACTCTGAGAATTAATGGCTTTTTTGAGCAGTAAGAAAGGGTTACTTTCTACTGATAACTTTTTGAGCAGCTTTAATAATATGCGCTGCATCTAATCCGTATTTCGTCATTAATTCTGCGGGTGTGCCACTTTCACCAAATGAGTCGTTCACTGCCACATACTCCATCGGTGTTGGATTTTCTCTTGACAAAAGTTGTGCAATTGAATCGCCCAATCCTCCGTGACGCATATGTTCTTCAGCAGTTACTACACATTTCGTTTTCGCAACTGATGCTAAGACTGCTTGATCGTCCAAAGGTTTAATCGTGTGGATATTTATTACTTCAGCGGAAATTCCTTTTTCAGCTAATGATTCAGCTGCTTGAAGTGCTTCCCAAACTAAATGACCTGTTGCAAAAATGCTGACATCAGTTCCTTCTATTAAGGTGATGGCTTTTCCAATTTCAAATGGTTCATTTTCTGGCATAAAAACAGGTACTTTCGGTCGGCCAAATCGAAGGTAAACAGGACCATGGTGATTTGCAACCGCTAAAGTAGCGGCTTTGGTTTGGTTATAATCACATGGATTAATAACCGTCATGCCTGGTAACATTTTCATTAATCCAATATCTTCTAAAATTTGGTGGGTTGCACCATCTTCTCCAAGGGTTAAACCTGCATGAGATGCTGCTATTTTTACGTTTTTGTCACTGTATGCTACTGACTGACGAATCTGATCGTAAACACGTCCGGTAGAAAAGTTAGCGAATGTACCTGTGAAAGGAATTTTACCGCCAATTGTTAGTCCTGCAGCAACACCAATCATGTTTGCTTCGGCTATTCCTGCTTGTATAAATCGATCAGGAAATTCATTTTTAAACGCATCCATTTTAAGCGAGCCGGTAAGGTCAGCGCATAAAGCAACTACGTTTTCATTTTGTTTACCTGCTTCCAATAATCCGTCTCCAAATCCTGAGCGGGTGTCTTTATTTCCTGTAGAAGTATACTTTTTCATCCTTTGATTAAAATTTTACTTGGGTTGTTTGTCCTGAAGTTATCGTAAATGATATTTCTTTGGTGTAGATCGATTGCTTTGCATTGATTGGGCGAAAAACCAGTCGGTAACTACCTGGTTGCAATACGATGGATTCGCGTGAAGCGCTCGTATTTAAAGTCGTTACTAATTCTAGTTTATCCGCTTTTTCAACAAAAATACTTCCATAGCCTTTTACGCCCATTCCAATTGAAGCGACTCCAGGTTGAGGAATCATGATTTTGGTTACATTACTTTGCGCAATATTCACATCAGGCAGCATGATTCGTGGAAGTGTCATGATTTCTAAGTCGTACTTACCGACGAGGTATTTCTTCTCTTCGTCAAAAGTGTGAGCGTACAAGGTATTCATTTCCCCTTTTTTACGCACAATGGCTTGCAGTTTCTGATATTCGTTGAACCCATTCATCTGTAACACTAGACTACCTTGGGCTGCATCTACAGCAATTTTATTGTGGGTTCCAGCTGTTAATTCAATGTTCTTTTTTTCTACTGATGGTGTGGTGTGCACCACCAAATTGTATTTTCCTAACGGGTCGATTGGAATTGTATCGGGATTTCCTCTGCTGTCTATGGTATGAACGAAATTGTACCGAGGGATACCTGAAAACGCATCATAAAAAGTCATAGCTACGTTCGTCTCTGTAGGTTTATTGTAAATGTCTAGCAGATTTACTTGAGCAGTAGTATTATTTAATGCTTGTGAGATAACAATGTTTAATACTTGCTTAAATGTAGATTCATTTCGAGCATCATAAAAATTACCAATGCATTTAAAAGCATCCATTATACTCGGATCAAGACCTAAACCGATAACAAATGGCTTTAGGATAATTCCTTTTCGCTGAAGCGCCAATGAAACAGCACAAGGATCGCCATCACATTCTTCGATCCCATCTGTAATCAGCACGATGATGTTTCTGCAATCGGAACAAGTTGGAAAGTCATTAGCAGCTTGCTCCAAGGAGTAGGCGATTAGCGTAGTTCCCATTGGGCGAATATCTCGCAGACGACTAATAATTTTGTCGTGATTTTTTTGGCCAAAAGGAACCTCTAATTTGGTATCTGTGCAACTTCTGTCGCCTTGAACAACACGATAGGTGTGACCAAACGCACGAAGTGCAACTTCTACATTTTCAATGCTTTTCAAGCTATCAACCATTTCGCCCAATAGGCGAGTGGCTACCTGCATTTTTTGACCATTCTCCCATCTAGCATACATGCTTTGAGAGCCATCCAATACAAATAAAATTCGTGTTTTTTTAGGTGTTTGCGCAGTTACATTTACAGCCGATAACATCACCACTCCAAATAAGAGTGCGCTGAATAATTGCTGCATGTATTTCTTTAAACTACTTTTCATGTGTTTTGAAATTCTGTTCACTGCGGTAAATCAACAACTGTGCCCGAAGTCGATTTAGTAATCTCCTAAAGTCTCAGGAAGCTGATTTAAGGCATTGGCCAACTGCTCATCGTTTGGCGCTACTCCATGCCATTTGTGCGATCCCATCATAAAATCGACACCTGCACCCATTTCGGTTTTCATAATAATCATGACCGGTTTTCCTTTTCCTGTTAGTGTTTTCGCATGTGCTAACCCATCAACAACTGATTGCATGTTGTTTCCATCCATTTCAGTCACCGTCCAACCAAAACTTTCCCATTTGGAGGTTAAGTTTCCGAGGTCCATTACATCACTAACATCACCATCGATTTGACGGTTATTAAAGTCAATTGCAGATATGATATTATCGACCTTATTATGAGCAGCAAACATAGCTGCTTCCCAAATTTGGCCTTCTTGTAATTCTCCATCACCGTGAAGGGTATACACGATGGAATCATCATTGTTGTATTTTTTTGACATTGCAGCACCTACTGCAACAGATAAGCCTTGGCCCAAAGAACCACTAGCTACACGGACTCCTGGCAAACCTTCGTGTGTAGTCGGGTGGCCTTGTAGTCTTGTGTTTAGTTTTCTAAACGTTTTCAACTCATTTACCTCAAAGAATCCTGCTCTTGCCAGTGTACTGTACCATACAGGGGAAATATGGCCATTGGATAAAAAGAATAAGTCTTCTCCATTTCCATTCATATTAAAGTCTGTTGAGTAGTTCATCACTTCATGATAGAGAGCCGTAAAGTAATCAGCGCATCCTAGTGAACCTCCTGGGTGACCTGAGTTAACTGCATGAACCATTCTTACGATGTCTCTTCTTACTTGAGAAGCAATTTTTTCTAACGATGCTATATCAGCCATTCTTTTTGATTTTGCGAGGTTGTTTTGAGCCACAAAAGTAACCGAATTCATCTACAAAGCTCGATTTCTGTTAATAACTTTCGAAATTCGTTGAAAACGAAATTAACCGCCAAAATATAAATATATTTGCGGCCGTTTTTAAATCACCCAAAACAATAGTAGAATGGCTTTAAAGTGTGGAATCGTAGGTTTACCGAATGTTGGAAAATCAACCTTGTTTAACTGTTTATCAAATGCAAAGGCACAATCGGCCAATTTTCCATTTTGTACCATAGAACCAAATGTAGGGGTGATTACCGTCCCTGATGAACGATTAAATGCTTTGGCTGATTTAATCAATCCTGAGCGAATTTTGCCAACAACTATCGATATCGTAGATATTGCAGGTTTAGTAAAGGGAGCAAGTAAAGGAGAAGGATTAGGAAATAAGTTTTTAGGAAATATCCGAGAAACCGATGCAATTATACATGTCTTGCGCTGTTTTGAAGATGGAAACATCGTGCACGTGGACGGAAGTGTTAATCCGGTTAGGGATAAAGAAACTATCGACTTTGAGTTGATCTTAAAAGATCTAGAAGCAGTTGAAAAGAAATTAGAAAAAACAGTACGCGCTGCAAAAACCGGTGATAAAGAAGCCATAAAAGAACGAGAAGTGCTGAATGTATACAAAGCACACTTGGAGGCAGGTAAGGCTGCACGCTCAACACCAGTAGAAGATGACGATAAGAAATATGTAGCCGATTTATTTTTGCTAACCGCAAAACCGGTACTTTACGTGTGTAACGTAGATGAGGCTGCTGTTAACTCTGGCAATGAGTTTGTAGAACAAGTAAGAGAAGCGGTAAAAGATGAGAATGCTGAAATCATTATTGTAGCAGCAGCGCTTGAAGCAGATATCGCTGAATTGGAAAGTGCTGAAGAGCGCCAAGAGTTTTTGGAAGATGCAGGTTTGAAAGAGCCGGGTGTAAATCAGTTGATTAAAGCGGCATACCGATTATTAAATTTAGAAACGTACTTGACAGCAGGTGTAAAAGAAGTGCGTGCCTGGACGATAAAAAAAGGGATGACTGCACCGCAAGCTGCAGGAGTTATTCACACGGACTTTGAACGTGGATTCATTAAAGCTGAAGTAATTAAGTATGATGATTACTTGCATTACAAATCAGAAGCTGCAGTAAAAGAAGCTGGTAAAATGAGCATGGAAGGAAAAGAATACATCGTAAAAGACGGTGACATTATGCATTTTAAATTTAACGTGTAAATCAACCAATTGATAGGAATGAAAGGTTTTTAACGCTTTGAAATTCCAACTGAAAAAATCCATTAACGCATAAGTTGATGGATTTTTTTATGCTTCATATTTTTCTTGGCAGCCTAAGAAAAATCGACAAAAGAACTAAACGAACTTTTTCTGAACAAGTGGTGAACATAACCTCCTTGTTTGTTTTTAAAATATACTGGATTAGTGTAATTTCACGCTCCCAATAAAGAAATCAGACTATGCAAGAACAAAAAATACTTAACTACATCAAAGAAGTGTTAATCAATTTACCGCAAGATTGGGTAAAACTGACCACTCATCGATTAGATATTTACAATGAAGAGCAAGCAAAAACGGGTTTTTTAAATCTTTTTGATGAGCTTTATCAGCAAGGAATAGTAGATGAAAGCAGCTTAGCAGCGCTTCCTACGGCCTATGATTACATTCGGTTAGGTCATCCGCTTTCATGTGTTCTAGAGTGGACTGTCGGTCGATTAAATGCACTTCCAGAGGATCATGTGATAAGTTTTTCTTCTAAAGTAACGCCTATTTTGGCCATTCTTCGTAAGAATTTGATGAGCAATACGGCTACTCGTATCGTTTATGCAGACTATTTACCACCGAGCTTTGACGCTGCTCTAATTAAGGAAGTGTACGGCTACCAATTTGATCTGTTGAAAGTGGATGGAGTAAAGGTATTGCCTGATTTTGATGGTACGACTGTTGTCATTACTGAGGAAGCGAACTTACAAGCGTTTCCATTTGCTGAAAATGTGGATTTTTACATCAATATGTTCGCAGAATTGGGGAGTGTGCTATTGGCTAGTTCTAAAGTAGATAAAAGTTATATCTCAGAAATACAGCACGTAAGAAGAAGAGAAACCATCTCGATGACGCCATCAAATTGCGAAATCGTATTGAATCATTTGGTGAATGCATCACCATTAAAAACAGACTTGTCTTCGCTTTCCAACAATAAGCAGCTCGTTATAGATTCAGTTAAGACCATTACGGAAGGGCATTCAGATGCATTGGTGGCATCTAGTGGCTTGTCCATTCAATACGCCATTATGATGGGTTTGATACATGATGCTATGGAGAACCATCCAGGTAAGGCTATTAAGTTTGTTGTGCCACCCAATTGCTATGGCGGTACCAATGATCAAGCGAGAAGAGTAGCAGCCTGCTTGCCGAATGTTAGCATAGCAGACTTACCGGTAGATGGAGACAACGATATGGTAGATAGTGTAAATCGCGTGTTAGATCAATTAGCTAAAGAAGATGCGATTCCTTACATTATCGCTGAAATTCCAACAAATCCACGAGTGGAAGTGCCCAATATGGAACTATTGAGAAATGCGTTAAATGCAGAGCGAAAAACAGCAGATGGAGCTATAGCCATCGACCCTGTTTTCATTCTTGACCAAACGTTTTGTCCGAATGTTCATTTTTTAGGAGACGACGAAATTTTAGCATCAGTAAGAACCATATCCTACGCAAGCGGATCTAAGTTTCCGAGCGGTGGTAAGTGTACTGCAGGATACTGTGTATCCAATAATAAAGCAAGTGACTTGATGGAGAAAATTGCTCTTCATTTATCGCTTTGTGATAATGAAGCTACCGCCTTACAATATGCATTCTTAGCTGAACAGTTGCCTTCTATGAATGATCGAATTGCCTCGGCTTATGAAAACACCCGATCATTTGTAAATTTCATAGAGGAGAACTTACCTGCGGCAAAAATTAACTTTGTTTCCGAAGAGCTTGCCAGTGCAGGATTTACACCTTCTGTGTTTTCACTCGACTTACCGACAAAAGGCGATACGGATGAAGAGCGAGAGCAATATAAACGAGCACTGAACCTTCGATTGATCAATTTAATGATTACAGAAATACCTAATGAGAGTAAGTTTTGTGTGAGTTATGGTCAGTTGAAAGGTTGTTACTGGACCATTCCGGCTACTTCTACGCAAGGAACTACTAAGGAAGGCGATAAGGATTACATTGTTAGGGCCTCTTTATCTGGAAACATGGATTTAGATCAACATAAAAAAGTGTTTTTAGATTTTGTGAATACCTTGTAGGTAGGAAATAAGAGGATGGGGTCTTTTAATACGTATTTAGCTGTAATTCTTTAGCAAGTAAAATGATAACTGATGAGATATAGAAACATTGAAGATTCTCAGCTAACCATGACGCAGTTAATGCTGCCATCGCACTCTAATTTCAGCGGATTTATACACGGAGGGTTTGTACTCAGTTTGATGGATCAAGTCGCTTTTGCTTGTGCCTGCAAGCATTCAGGGAATTATTGCGTGACTGCTTCTGTTAATACTGTAGATTTTTTAAATCCGATAGAGGTAGGAGATTTGCTAACACTAAAAGCATCCATTAACTACACCGGCCGCACCTCCATGGTGGTAGGTTTGCGTGTAGAGTCTGAGAATATAAAAACAGGAATTATTAAACATTGTAATTCTTCTTACTTTACAATGGTAGCTAAGGGAAGCGATGGAAAAGGAGCTCAAGTTCCAGGTATTATTTTAAATTCAGAAGAAAGTATACGTCGATTCGCAAGAAGTATGAGCCGGCAGGAACAAGCCATGGAGCGGAAAGCAAGTTTTAACATGGAGGGCTTTGATTCACAGCAGTATATTCAGGAGATTGAACAACAAAATGCTAAGATACAGCTGCCATAACGTTTTTTAGTGTGAAGATTTTCAGTATTCTGAATTGAATTTTCTTTTTAGAAACTACGCATAAGTTTTCACTAATTACTTTTGGCGATGCCGCTTGTAGCTGACTTCGGTTCGTAAAATAAGCGTAAAAGAGTCGAGGATTTGCGGTTCGCTCTAGAACAATAAAGCTCTCCTGTGAGAGCAGAGCTGGTAAGAAATAAAGAAGGGTGGTTTTACTCTCCAAAAACCAATCTTGCTGATAAAGAATAGCCTAGATGATAAAATATATTGAGTAAATGGTTTGCTGTTGATATTTATCTGTACATTTATTCCTCTGTAATAAAAAAATATCATGAAAAGATCCTTACTTGTTGCGCTTTTGCTTTCTTCCTATTCTGTTTTTTCTCAACAATGGACACCTTTCATAGCTTCTGATACACTTGTGCATTATAAAGATGATAAATCGGCATGGGCTTCAGGCTTTACTGTAGGTCCTTCATCGGATGCTTATGCCATTCAATCAATAAGCGTGAAAAGTTCATTTACACAGTCTAATCAAACATTCTTTGAATTTGAAAGGGGATATCCGCTATTGGCTGCAGGAGCATTTAGCGAAATGATTTATGGTCCTGATCTTACATTAGCTAAAGGGCGTTTGTTAGGAGATTTCCTAACCATATCGCGTGATTCATCTATTTTTGTAACGATTGATAGTAGCGGATTCAGATTGTCTTTTCCTCATTCATATGTATTAAATCAACAATGGAGGTTTGGAAAATCTGATAATTACCGAATGATGGCAACGGTTAATGCAGTTTATCAAAGTACTATTTTAGATAACCAAATGGATTCATTAGCCAGTTTTTCTATTGAAGTCTATAATAGGCGAAATATACGAGTTCACTCTCATAAATTCGACGGAGCAAACTTACTTATTTCCAAGTATAATGGCTTGATAAAGACAGCAGACTTTACCGAACTTCAAGATACAGCAACAACCTCTTTTGAAAAGTTTGCACTTTCCAATCAACCGATCGATAATAATGATTATAATTTACTTTCAGTAGGGGATGAATATCATTTTGAAACAATAGTTGATTCATGGGATGGTTTTTATGAATCGAGACAACACATTTCAAAGATAATTAGCGACACCACTATAGGTAGTATTAGAACGCTTCTTATCGAAGATAGATGGAGAGATATTTATCCACCAAATGCAAAAGGGATCGATACCAATCAGAGAGCATTTAATATCAATACTATAAAGCACAATAAAAAGTCAATGATTATTAGTGCATCTGAAATAGCCAATGGCCATGGAAGAACACAAATGCTTTTTTATCAAAATAATTATCCACTAGCTTCCTTTTTTGAATACGAAACAGAGTTTTTGCTTAGGGATGTAAATTCTTTAGGAGCATTACAATTGATAGATATGATGTATCTTTCATCAGGCGATACTCATTACGGATACATAGGCTATCCTTTTTCAAGGCGAGAATTTAGGAGTTTCGGATTTCCCGAATCGAAAGATACCACGCAGGTATACCGTAAAAGAGGTAATATCGCTGTAGGAACTCCTTATATTTTTACTGTAGGTGTAAAAGAAAATGGCAGCTTGGATCGGCAGATAATTACTTATCCCAATCCGGTAAAGGATATTGTTGAGATACAAACTGATTTAAAGGTTGACAGAGCATTACTTTATGCTGTTACTGGAAAGCTCTTACGTGATGTTTCGAATACTAAACGTATTGATATTGGACATCTGAATTCAGGCGCATACATTTTAAAAGTGATTACCGAGAAAGGAGTTGTTACCAAAAAAGTGCTGAAAGAATAGTCGGTATTCAATAATAACTCCAACTATTTGGACATAAAAAAAGGTTAGCAATAAATTGCTAACCTTTTTTTGTAGCGAGAGGCGGGCACGATCCGCCGACCTCCGGGTTATGAATCCGACGCTCTAACCAGCTGAGCTACCTCGCCGTTTTTTTTGAGGGCACAAAGATAACAAATTGTTAATTCTGGCGACATTATTTTTATCTTTTTTTAATTTTTTCTTTTGAGGCGCTTTCGATTTTTTATCTATCTTGCAGGATAAATGGATTTAGCACATCGAAATCGCATAATATGTCAGACAAAGTAGAATATCAGTTGGAGTTTCCTGTAAAGTCTTCTCCAAAAATCTTATATAATTTCATCGCCACACCTAGTGGTCTTTCAGAATGGTTTGCAGATAATGTAAACTCTCGAGGAACAACCTATACTTTTATTTGGGATGGCTCCGAAGAAGTTGCCGAGCTTATTTCAAAAAAAGCCGGTTCTTTTATTAAATTCAAATGGGAAGAAGAGGATGATGATACCTTTTTTGAATTGCGTGTTCGCATCGATGACCTCACCAAAGATATTGCGTTATTGGTGACTGATTTTGCCGATGAAGATGAAGTAGAAGAATCAAAACGACTTTGGGAATCTCAAGTGGCTGAATTGATAAGTATTATTGGGGGATAAACTCATCACCCGAATTCTCGTTTTTTTTTCTTGAATAGGTATATTTGCAACCTATTAATTCGTTTATTTCCCTTTGAAAACATTAAGCAAGTTTATTCTTAGAACCTTCGCTGGTCCTTTTGTTGCGACTTTTTTTATTGCCGTGTTCATATTACTCATGCAGTTTATATGGAAACATATCGATGATATGGTCGGCAAAGGATTAGAGTGGTACGTTATTGTAGAGCTATTGGCCTATATTTCTGCAAGCTTAGTACCTTTAGCGCTTCCGCTGGCCGTATTACTATCATCTCTAATGGCATTTGGTAATCTTGGTGAAAACTATGAACTCATTGCATTTAAGTCGGCAGGAATCTCTTTAAAAAGGGTTTTACGTCCTCTGACGGTGTTTGTGGTATTTCTATCATTAGCAGCATTTTTATTCGCTAACTATTTGTTGCCGATTGCCAACCTAAAAAGCAGGTCGTTGTTGTATGATGTAAGGGAACAGAAGCCTGCCATGGATTTACAACCAGGTATTTTTTCATCGGAGCTCAACGACTTAACCATTCGTGTGGGCGATAAAAAAGCCTCGGAGGAGGGCGAACGCCTTCACGATATCATGATTTATGACCATTCAGATGATCGGGGTAACCGAACAGTGACCTTGGCAGAAGAAGGAACCATGAAACTCACTGATAACAAGCAGTACCTCGAGTTACAACTTTTTAATGGTAGAAGTTATGATGAGCAACCCAATGAAGGCACCGATCGTGACTTTGTTTTGGCAAGAGTAGAGTTTGAAGAGAACCTGATCCGGACAGATTTGTCGGAGTTTACACTAAATCGTACAGATGAAGATTTGTTTAAGACAAATTATAAAATGCTCAATATTAGTCAGCTTGAAGTTGCTATTGATTCACTTCAAAGTCGACTGTTGGTATCTGTAGATGCTTATCAAGAAAACCTTGATTACACGTATGCAAACTACAATCCACCAAAAGAGGAGCAAACACTTATCCAATCGAAGGAAACGCTCGTCTTTGATTCTATTTTTAACGATATGAATGGTTTTGAGCGAGAGCGATTATATAAAACTGCTGCGAATCTTGCTCGAAGTGCCAAATCTAAATCGGATGCCATTATCAGGGAGCGAGAGATTCGTTTAGAAGCGATTCACCGTCATGAAATTGAGTGGCATAGAAAGTATACGCTATCATTTGCATGCATAATCTTGTTTTCAATTGGTGCACCACTCGGTGCAATAATCCGTAAAGGTGGATTAGGCATGCCAATGGTTATTTCCGTTGTTTTCTTTTTGATTTACCATATGGTAAGTATAACGGGAGAAAAGATGGCCAAGGAAGGTGCACTGACTGCTTTCGAAGGTATGTGGTTGTCTGCATTTGTATTATTGCCGGTGGGAATTTACTTAACTTATAAAGCAACAACGGATTCTGCCTTATTAAGTGCCGATGCTTACACTTCGTTTTTTGCGAAATTATTTAAGAAAAAAACCACTAGCTAAATTTTTTGACCCGCTATGAAGGTATTGCAGTTATGTCATAAACCACCCTATCCGCCTGTTGATGGCGGATGTTTGGCTATGGATGACATTACAAGCGGCCTTGTACGGTCTGGTGCTGACGTTAAAGTGCTGACATTGGCAACAGCAAAACACCCATTTCAGAAAGATAAGATCCCTGATAATTACCTGCGAACAACTAAAGTGGAAGCCATTTCGATCTCCACAGATTTAAATCCACTTTCGGCATTTTTTAACTTGTTTAGTCGGAAATCATACAATTTAAGTAGGTTTTATTCTGCTGATTTTAATAGTCGTTTGGCCCACTTACTTCAATCAGAAGTTTATGATGTTATTCATTTAGAAAGTCTTTTTGTTGTGCCGTATTTGGCAACAATTCGCACCCATTCATCTGCAAAAGTTGTTTATCGAGCCCACAATGTAGAACAGCAGATATGGAAAGATAAGTACCTTCAAGAAGAAAATCCACTGAAAAGAGCATATTTACGCTTGCTGTATCAACGTTTAAAACGATTTGAAGATCAACACTTCGATTTATTTGATGGCATTGCAGCAATTAGTAAACACGATGAATCGCTCATCAATCAATTGGGAAAGCCGACATCCATTACAACTATTCCATTTTCAATAAACCCGTCACGTTATTACCCGCTATCAGAGCATATCAACGCTAATTTGTTTTTTATTGGTTCCTTGGATTGGCAACCCAATCTAGACGGCTTAAATTGGTTTTTAAAATCCTGTTGGCCGGATTTAAAGAAGCAGTTTCCCGATCTGCAGTTTCACATTGCCGGAAAAGGAATGCCCCAAGAAATTAAGGAGCTAAAAGATGATCAGATTGTGCTGCATGGGGAAGTGGGTAATGCAATGGAATTTATTCGAAATCAAGGCATCATGATTGTTCCCCTCTTTGCGGGAAGTGGGGTTCGCATCAAAGTGTTGGAAGGATTAGCGCTAGGTAAAGCCCTAGTGGCGACACCAAAGGCGGTGGAAGGTATTGCCATTACAGAAAATGAAATGAAGGTTGTAGAATCTGCAGAGGACTTTACAGCTGCAATAGCTAACTTGCACCAAAATCAGCATCAGCGCGAATCGATGGGACAGTATGCACGCATTTTTGTAAAAGAGCACTTTGATAACGAAACGATTACTCAACAACTCATTGAATTTTACCGCCAACTCTAGTATGAAGATTTTTGTTATACTTTCTCGCTTTCCGTATCCTTTAGAAAAAGGAGATAAGTTGCGTGCGTATTACCAAATAAAAGAGCTCAGCGCATCACATGAAATTTACCTGTGTGCGCTCAGTGATACAGAGGTTAGCCAAGATTCGATCAATGAGCTAAAGCCTTACTGCAAGACGATAGATGTGGTGAGAATTTCTAAACTAAGAAGTTATTTTCAGCTTGCATTTGGATTACTTTTTTCGAAATTACCTTTTCAGGTGATGTATTTTTATTCCAAATCTGCCAAGCGGAAAATAGGACGACTGATAGAAAAGTATCAAGTAGATCATATTTATGCCCAACTGATACGTACTTCCGAGTACGTAAAAGATATCCACCATATTCCAAAAACATTGGACTATATGGATGCGTTGTCACGCGGAATGGAACGGCGCATCGAAAATAGCCCTTTTTACCTAAGACCATTCGTGAACATTGAGGCACTTCGTTTGAAGCGATACGAGCATTTTATTTATGCGCATTTCACTACCTGCACCATCATTTCTGTGCAAGACCGTGATTTGATTGTAAATGCCGATAATGAAGCCATTGAAATTATCCCAAATGGGGTGCAACACGATTTCTTTTATTCTCAGCGACGACCTAAAAAGTACGACCTTATTTTCACGGGAAATATGAACTATGAGCCCAACGTATTGAGCGCAGAATATTTGGCTAAAGAAGTTATACCTTTGATAGCAAAGCAGCATCCAACTGTTAAGCTAGCCATTGTTGGAGCGAATCCTTCAGGTAGGGTTAAAGCACTCGCTAATACGCACATTAAGGTAACAGGATGGGTAGAAGATATCAGGACATATTACGATGAAGCAAAGCTATTTATAGCGCCAATGCAGATTGGAACTGGATTGCAAAATAAGTTATTGGAAGCCATGTCTATGGAGTTACCTTGTATTACTTCAGAATTGGCTAACAATGCTTTGGGAGCAAAAGAAAACGAAACAATTTTAATTGGTCGATCACCGCAAGAGTATGCCGAATTAGCGCTTGAATTGCTTTCTAATTCTGAAAAAGCAGCTACTTTTGCAGCAAACGGTCACCAATATGTCAATGATCATTTTAGTTGGAAAACCAGTACGGCTAAATTGTCAGACCTATTTCAAAAACACGATTAAATGCAAGAGTTAAGAACAAAGATTGAGCAAATTTGGGATGATAGATCCCTATTACAACAAGAAGAGAGCAAGGAAGCCATTCGATCTGTTATCGAATTTATCGACAAAGGGAAGTTGCGTACTGCAGAGCCTACTGCCGATGGATGGCAAGTGAATGAATGGGTGAAGAAGGCCGTGGTTTTATACTTCCCAATTCAGGAAATGGAAACCATAGAAGTTGGTCCTTTTGAATTTCACGATAAAATGAAATTAAAAACCAATTACAAAGAGTTGGGTGTTCGTGTTGTTCCCCATGCTGTTGCACGTTATGGCGCATACATTAGTAAGGGTGTTATTATGATGCCTTCTTATGTAAATATTGGCGCTTATGTAGATGAGGGAACTATGGTGGATACGTGGGCTACTGTTGGGTCTTGTGCTCAAATTGGTAAGAATGTGCATCTGAGTGGTGGAGTAGGTATTGGCGGTGTTTTAGAGCCATTACAAGCTTCTCCGGTGATTATTGAGGATGATTGCTTTATTGGTTCTCGATGCATTGTAGTAGAAGGTGTTCACGTGAAAAAAGAAGCTGTTTTAGGGGCAAATGTGGTACTGACTAAATCAACCAAGATTATTGATGTAAGTGGTGATGAGCCGAAAGAAATGAAAGGAGTAGTTCCTGAGCGATCAGTGGTTATACCAGGCTCGTACACCAAGAAATTTCCTGCAGGTGAATACCAAGTGCCTTGCGCATTAATCATAGGTACACGAAAAGCCAGTACCGACTTAAAAACATCACTTAACGATGCGCTAAGAGATTTTAATGTAGCCGTTTAGTTGTGAATAAAATCCTTATCATACAAACAGCTTTTATTGGCGATGTCATCTTGGCCACTCCATTGATTGAAAAATTAAAGGAGTTTTACCCTGATGCACACATTGATTTCTTACTGAGAAAAGGCAATGAAAGCTTGTTTAATGAGCACCCTAAACTGAACAAGGTGCTCATTTGGGATAAGAAAAAAGAGAAATACTTAGGCTTAATTAAATTGATTAAGCAGGTAAGGGCCACTGAATATGATTTGGTGGTTAACTTACAGCGATTTGCTGCGAGTGGTATACTTGCTTCACTATCAAAAGGAAAGCAGCGTATCGGATTTGATAAGAACCCTTTTTCCTTTGGTTTTACCGACAAGATAAAGCATGAAATTGGAAATGGGCTGCATGAAACGGTTCGAAATCTAAAGCTCATTCGTCAACTTACGGGTCAAAAATATTATCGTCCACGATTATATCCCACTTTTGAGGATGAAGAAAAAGTGTTACCGCTAAAAGTGGACAATTATGTGTGTATTGCACCAACCTCAGTTTGGTTTACCAAACAATACCCGGCTAATAAGTGGCTAGAGCTGATCGAGCGTATTGACAAAAAAACGACCATTTATTTACTCGGGGCGCCAAGTGATTTCAATGCTGCTGAGGAAATCAAAAATAGGGCTAAGCGAGAAACGATTATCAACTTATGTGGTGAGCTTTCCTTCTTGGCTTCAGCCGCGCTGATGAAAAGCGCGAAAATGAATTATGTGAATGATTCTGCGCCTATGCATATGGCATCAGCTGTTAATGCTCCCACAACAGCTATTTATTGCTCTACGCTGCCGTCGTTTGGGTTTGGTCCCTTGGCTACCATTTCGCATGTAGTTGAAACAGAAGAAAAGTTAGCCTGTCGCCCATGCGGATTACATGGCTTAAAAGCATGCCCTTTAAAGCATTATAATTGTGCTGAAAACATCAATACGGCATCTATTCCGGTTCCTAGCTAATTGATTTATTGCAACAGTCTTTTAGCTAAAATTGGTGGGAAGATTCAAGAGCATTTTTATGGACAGGTGAAGTGGTATAACCTACTCATTCATCTAGGGAAAAGTCTATTTAATTTAATTTTATTTACTTTCTAAAAATATTGAATATTAATCTAATAGGGGATTTACTTTACATTCCACTTTAGAATGAATACCTTTGTACTGCTACTAAAAGTAGATCAGATTTGCATTGGATTGACGGCTGTATTTTCATTTTTTACATGCTCGCAATGTTGGGCGTTGGCTTTTTCTTTCTAAAGAAAAATAAGGATGCTGATGATTATTATGTAGGTGGTAGAAACATGGGAAGGTGGCACATTGGCCTCTCAGTAGTCGCTACAGATGTCGGTGGTGGATTTTCTATAGGACTAGGCGGTTTAGGATTTGTAATGGGGTTGAGTGGCTCGTGGATGTTATTTACTGGCTTAATTGGAGCATGGTTAAGTGCTGTTCTTCTAATTCCTAAGGTCTGTGCGCTGAATGAGCGGTTTAAATTTCTAACTTTTCCTCAGGTATTTGCCAATCATTATGGACCCAAAGTGGCATTGGTAGCAGGTGTAATTTCGCTCATTGGCTACACCGGGTTCTCTAGTTCACAAATTTTGGCAGGAGCCAAACTTGCATCTGCATCTATCCCTGATTTGGAGCTGACAACTGCATTGATTATTATGGGCGTAATTGCAGTAGTTTATACCGTTATGGGTGGTATGAAAGCTGTGATTTATACCGATACTATTCAGTGGATATTACTTTTAGTCGGGCTTATCTTTATCGCTATTCCACTCGGTTATCATGCAATAGGAGGTTACGAGGCAATTGTTGACACGGTTCAACCCGAATTGTTGAGTTTAACCAACGTTTCTTGGAGTCAACTGATCAATTGGGCGATTACGATTATACCCATTTGGTTTGTCGGGATGACTTTGTATCAGCGCATTTTTGCAAGCAAATCTAAAAAAGAAGCACAGAAAGCATGGTTTATTGCTGGTTTGTTTGAGTGGCCACTCATGGCATTTATGGGTGTCGTTTTAGGGCTGTTTTCTAAGGTTGCTGCTTCACAAGGAATGTTTGCTGATGTTGGTTTTGCTTCTTCTGCTAATTTAGATCCTGAAATGGGATTGCCATTGCTCTTAAGTCACATTTTACCCGTCGGATTGATGGGAATCATGCTGTCTGCCTATTTTTCGGCTATTTTATCCACTGCAGATAGTTGCTTAATGGCCGCTTCAGGTAATTTAACTACAGATATCTTGGGCAAATTTTTCAGCCGTAAAAGCCACAAAACTGGGTTAAAATATTCACAGCTTCTCACCTTTATGATCGGTGCAATTGCCATTTGGATAGCAATGAGTATGGAAAATGTATTGGATCTTATGCTCTTGTCTTATGCTTTCATGGTGTCTGGCTTATTGATACCGATACTCGGTTTATTGTATTCAAAACGAGTAAGTTCATCTGCGGCCCTTGCCGCAATGATTGGTGGTGGATTGACGACGATTTTGTTGGAGCTATCGGCGGTTGCATTGCCATTTGATATCAATGCCAATTTCTTTGGCATCCTTGCTGCATGGTTACTTTACACGACAATTACTTATTTCGATAAAAATTCTACATTAAAAATTACGGATGGAAAAAATTAAATTATCCCCTAAAGTATTAAACACCTTTTCAGGCCAAGACCTGTTTTACAGCAATCAAAAAATAGCAGAATTCTTAAACAAGCACCTCGATGAGTTTGGAGATCCTGTTGAAGATATTTTAGCATGCCTAGATTATGTATTTGAGAAAAATCTTGGTAAAGGTGGTTTTATTCTATTGGGGATTCATAACGAAGAAATCATTGGTGCTGTTGTGATTAATGAAACAGGAATGAGTAAATACATACCTGAAAATATCCTAGTTTATATAGCAGTTCACTCCGATTACAGAGGCATGGGATTGGGAGGTCAGCTGATGGAACAAGCTTTAAAATTGACCAAAGGAGATGTTGCGCTGCATGTAGAACCTGACAATCCTGCAAAGCGACTGTATGAACGCATGGGATTTACCAATAAATACTTGGAGATGCGCCTAACAAAATAGCATGAGAGAGTTAAGCACAGACTTCTTAGATCGATTGGTAGAATTTCGAAGGGAGTTACATCAACATCCTGAGGTATCGAACCAAGAGGCAGAAACTGCTAAACGCGTGATTCAATTTGCTTCAGAATTCAGTCCTGACCAAATTATTTCAGGTGTTGGAGGTAGTGGTGTGCTCGTTGTATTTCAAGGAGAGAATGAAGGCAAATGCACGGCAATTCGTGCAGAATTAGATGCACTTCCCATCCAAGAAGCTGAAGGTAATGTTCCTCATCAATCGATTCATAAAGGAACAGCGCACCTCTGTGGCCACGACGGCCATATGGTGATGGTTTTGTCTTTGTTGGAGTATTTATCTTCCAATAGACCAACATATGGTTCAGTAATGCTCTTATTCCAGCCTGCTGAAGAGACCGGAGAAGGAGCAGAGCAGGTGCTTAAAGATGAGCAATTTTTGGGCAACTTACCTGATGAGATAATTGGATTGCACAACATTCCTGGGGAGCCGTTGGGAAAGTTATTGATTAGTCATTCGCATTTTGCAGCAGCCTCTAAAGGATTAAAACTCTTTTTTAAAGGAAGTACAGCTCACGCAGCTGAACCTGAAAATGGTAAAAACCCTTCTTTTGCTATTGCGCGATTAATCGATCACATTGAGCATTTGGAGGTTGGAAAAGAACGAGATCGTTATGCCATTGCTACTATTATTCACCTGAATGTGGGTGAAGTTGCCTTTGGCGTAAGTCCTGCTGACGGTGTGATTATGCTTACGCTAAGAAGCTTTACTGATAATGCTTTAAGTCATTTGACAAGTCAATTAATACAAAAGGCTCATGATTTGGCAGAAGAGTTTGGGCTCACGTTTTCGCATGAAGAGACCGAGGCATTTCCTGCCACTGTTAATCATGAAGCACAAGCAAATCACTTAATAGGTGTCGCAGATAAGCTCGATCTAACACACCAGTTAATAGATACACCATTTAAGTGGTCCGAAGATTTCGGGCATTATCTAAAAAAGGTCAATGGGGTATTTTTTGGATTAGGTTCTGGTAAGGATCAACCAGTTCTGCATCACGAATCGTTTGATTTTCCTGATGAGCTCATTCTTTATGGCTTTTCAATTTATCAATCTTACTTACAAAAAAACCATTATTAGTGTTTCAAACATCCTATATAGAATTAAGTCAATCAGCATTGGCGCATAATTTCAACTACTTAAAAAATATAGTTGGCCCTGATACAAAAATAAGTACTGTGATTAAAGGTAATGCTTATGGTCACGGGATTACTGATTTTGTTAAGATGATGCTTGAAGCAGGTCAAGATCACTTTTCTGTTTTTAGTGCTGATGAAGCGTTACTTTGCAGAGAGGTGGCCCCAGATGCTTCAATTCTGATCATGGGTATGTTAGAAAACGAAGAGATATCATGGGCGTTGAGCAATAACATCGAATTTTATATTTTCGAGCTAGATCGCCTAGAGTACGCACTTAAGGAAGCGGGTCGATTAAATAAAAAAGCGCTTATTCATCTGGAGTTAGAGACTGGAATGAACCGAACTGGACTGCGAAAAGAAGAGGTAAAAGAAGCTATAAAACTTTTAAAAACTAGCGATGCCTTTCAGTTAAAAGGAATCTGTACACATTATGCCGGAGCTGAATCGATTGGAAATTACAAACGGATTAAAGATCAAATAAAGTCATTTAAGCAACAAGTCAAACAGCTGCAACGTCACGGATTAATTGCAGAACGATATCATTCTGCATCGTCAGCAGCTACGCTTACTTATCCTCAAACCCGCATGGATATGGTGCGCATTGGTATCTTGAGTTATGGATTTTGGCCGAGTACAGAAACCTTTATTCAATGTTTAAAAGAAAAAGAGGATAAAACAGATCCATTGAGAAGAATCTTATCATGGAAGAGCAAAGTAATGAGCACTAAAATGGTAGAAACCGGAGAGTTTATTGGGTATGGAACTACTTATATGGCTCGAGAGAATATGAAAATCGCCACTGTGCCTGTTGGTTACAGCCATGGCTATAGTCGTTCACTAAGTAATCAAGGACGTGTACTGGTAAATGGAGAACGTGTAAGTGTAATAGGAATTGTAAACATGAACATGCTCGTGATTGAAATTACGGATATACCTGAAACTAAAAAAGGCGATGAAGTGGTGTTGATTGGAGATCAAGGAGAGCACAACTTGTCTGTTTCTTCCTTCAGCGAACTAAGCGATCAACTTAACTATGAGCTGTTAACACGCCTCCCGCATAACATCCCTAGAATTATAATCAATTAGAAATTATGGCATTTATTACCCTAAATAAAGAAAAATTAACCCACAATTATCAATTTTTAAATGATTTATTCACCACCAATGATATTGAATGGGGAGTAGTTACAAAATTGCTTTGTGGCAATCCTGCATTCCTAGAAGTACTGTTAAATCTAGGAGTAAAGGAAGCCCATGATTCAAGAATTTCCAATCTACGTGTAATTAAATCAATAAATCCTGAGATACAAACGGTTTATATTAAGCCTCCTGCAAAACGAAGCATTCGTAAAATCGTCAAATATGCTGATGCGAGCTTTAACACAGAGTTAGACACCATACGCATGCTATCAGAAGAGGCGGTAAAGCAAAATAAAACCCATAAGGTTATTATCATGATAGAGATGGGTGATTTACGTGAAGGGGTAATGGGTGAGGAATTAATTGACTTTTATGGAGATATATTTAATTTACCAAATATAGAAATAACAGGAATTGGGACCAATCTAAACTGCCTTCACGGTGTTATGCCTTCGCCTGACAAGTTGGTGCAACTAAGCTTGTATGAGCAATTAATTGAAGCTAAATTCAATAAGAAAATTCCATACGTTACAGGAGGAACTTCCGTAGTTATCCCACTCTTACTTCAGCGGATGTTACCTGCAGGAATCAATCACTTTAGGGTAGGAGAGATGCTCTATTTTGGAAATAATTTATTTACTGAAGCACCTGTAGATGGAATGCATACGGATGTAATCAAATTGTATGCTGAAGTTATAGAGCTTACTGAAAAGCCTAAAACACCAACAGGAACATTGGCAGAAAATCCAAGTGGAGAATTGTTGGAAATCGATCCTGAAGACTACGGAAAGAAATCGTACAGAGCAATTTTAGATATTGGTTTACTAGATATTAATCCAGACTTCCTAATTATTGACGACCCTTCCATAGAAATAGCAGGAGCTAGCTCTGATATGCTCGTGATAGATTTAGGCAAAACCGAAGGAGAGCATAAAGTTGGGGACCTGATCTCTTTTGATTTAAAGTATATGGGAGCACTCAGTCTGCTCAATAGCGATTACATCGAGAAAAAGGTTATTTAGACAACAATTCGTAGGTCTTATTAAAAATTAAACCTTCCCAAATCTTATATTCTTCCGCAGAAGGGTGTAGCCCATCTTTCGCGATTAAAGATGGATTGTCTTTCATCTTTTGCGTGGTAGGATAAAGATCAACTGTTTTTATACCATAAAAATGCGCAGTCTCTTGTATGATCTGATTGAACTCGGCTATTCCTTCCGAAATATTTCTTCCTTTCCCATATTTCGCTCCTTCTGGGGTAGCTGAAAAATCAGGAATGGTAATTAGCAGTAATCGTCTATTGCTACCTACCTTTTCGATCACCGTTTCTACTATAAAGGTGAGATTACTTTTGAAGATGGATGGACTGACTTCTTTTACCCAATCATTTACGCCAATCAAAATGGTGGCGAAATCAATTGGTTCTTCTGCTAGAATTGGTAATTCATTGTCAATTAAGTCTTGACTTGTATAACCTGTCACCGATGGGTTTGCAACCAATTTGATAGAAATATCTTCATCATTTAAATGATTTACTAGAAGGTTTGGCCAACAGTCGTTTGTGTTGATTCCTTCACAAATTGTGTAAGAATCCCCTAAAGCGATGTAGTTGATAGTTGTATGATTTTGTGCGAAAATACTTCCACAAAACATTAATAATAATAGGGTTATGTTGTTTTTAGCCATTGTAGTTTGCGTTTGGATTAATATCTGCGTAGGAGATACCAAAATACAAAAGAAAATAACATATGGAAGCTAAAGCAGATCAACTAAAACATTCATTGAGTCAAAACATAACAACAGGCCTTTTTGCCGGGATTATTGCAGCCGCGTTTAATCTAATTTACTTTTACATTTACGAGACATTGACAGATTTTTCTGAGCCACTAATTACTGTCTATAGGATTGCACTTGGATCATTGATACCAGCTATATTTGCAGGTATTTTATTCTTTATAATCGCTCGTTTAGTTAAAAGAAATGCGTTTAAAGTCTACACCTTGTTCGTTATTTTGGGTACACTCATCAGTTTAACAGGACCTTATGCTGTTAGTTTATCTGCGACTATTGAAGACCCAACTGCTTTATATATTATGACATTTCCAATGCATATTGTAGTAGGAGCAGTGGTATTAATATTAATGGGTATTAAGCAAAAGCAGATAATTGACTAGAATCGTTCAGGAAATTTTTCTTTGACTAAACTTAAAAGTGAGTTGCTAGTTAATGGTTTATTTTTAAAATCGTCAACAATTTTAAATTCATCCGCTTTCTTTTTATCTGATGGGCTTAGCGAGGATGATAACATTACTAGAACTATGTCACTGTGTGATTTATCACTAAGTTTATTATACTCTTCCAAAAAATCCCATCCACTCATTTCTGGCATATTTACATCTAAGAAAATGATATTTGGACGAATATATTCAGAGCTATTATTATTTTTCAGATAACTTATAGCTTTTGAAGCACTGGTAACTGTTTTGATTTGTTTCGTGCACCCAGACTTTGCAGTGAAACGTTTATGAAGGAAATTAGTGCCTTCATCATCATCGATAAAAAGTATTAAATCCAACAATTTTTTCATAGCCTATATATTTGTATTGATCGTAAACAAAAAGTTGGTTCCGTTTTTTAGAATTGACCCCCTAATACGAAAACTCGATAATGATTCTTTCAAATACTGAATTTAAGTTTTTCCTAGTCGAGTATGCAAAATGAAACCATAGTTTTTTTTACAAATAGCAACAATTCTTATTCTTCGCATTTCCCATAAATCTATTGATTATATTTGAATAATGTTTTCAAAATTAGATAAGACACGCTATCTACCTGACCAACCGACCATGCTGTGGGATGGGGAATGCGGTTTTTGTCATTACTGGATTATCCGATGGTGGATCAAAACGGGTGATAATATAAATTATAAAAAGTATCAACTTGTTGCCGAGAAATTTGAAGACATATCATTAGAGGATTTTGAGTCTGCAGTCCGATTAATTATGAAGGATGGTACCATTTACTCGGGCCCTGCAGCGGCCTACAAAGCCTATGAAATCGCAGGTAAGTATACTTTTTTGTTGTCGTGGTATACCAATAATAGTGCTTTTAGGTTTATATCAGATGTTGGTTACCAATGGGTCGCTACTAACCGCTATCATCTGTTTGTGTGGACTAAACGGTTGTTTGGGAAGAACCCCAGAAGTCCCAAAAATCAATGGGTGAACTATTTATTTGCTTTGATAACTGTCTTGTTCGGAGCAATCGTGTTGTGCTACTTCTTTCTTAAAAACTAAAACAAAGCCCAACTCCTGCATTTAAAACAGAAATGGTTTGTTCAAACGACTCCTTCCTTAATCCTCCGGCTAATCCTTCAGTTTGTTTTTTAAACTGTGGCAGAGAGGTAAAGGTTTCCGCATTTATTCGCAGGTATAGTTTAGATACAATAGGGATTCTGAAATGCGCCCCATAGTTGATACCAAACGCTAGTGCATCTGTAGATTTATTAACAATAACGGATTGTGTTCCT
>CBFHZL010000012.1:0-301 GCA_965660325.1 uncultured Acidiluteibacter sp. | reverse complement strand
ACTGCTCCTCCTAGAAATTTAAAATCTAAACGCATCTTTTTAATAGGAATAGTTAAATACATTCCGGCCATTGCGTAACCATTTAGCCATTCGTCAGAATTTATTTCAATACCTCCATTTGCATTGAATTTTGTGGCATACGCATCAATTAGTTCTTTCTCATCTACCGGGTTAATATAAGCTCCGATGTTTGCTCCAAAGCCCAAAAATTTTGTAACGTAAACAGCTCCTTCTACATTTATGTATCTTCCTGCCTTCGCAGATGAAACATAAGCAGTATCAAAAGTTTTATACTCTCCAA
>CBFHZL010000011.1:18640-38791 GCA_965660325.1 uncultured Acidiluteibacter sp. | reverse complement strand
TTTTACCAACTCTACTCCTCCACCTCTAGAAAGCAAGGACTTAAGTCCAAAGGACATTAATATATTCGAATTCGCATGGAGGATAGATAAACTCATTTTATTATTTAGAATGATTCTAAAGAGCAAAGATGCCCCCAGAAATTTAAAGAAACAATACCCTAATGAAGGTATTCTAAACTTTATTTCAACAATTAACTCTTTTTGAATGTGGATTGTTTTAAAAAAAGGTCAAAAGCGTGCAAATCGAGCAGAAAGCTAAGGGTATTCAATGAAGTTATATTTGTTACAGCGCCAAAGCAAAAAACTACAAGGTTAAGTAGGTGGCTCATTAGTAAACCTTGCAGGTTCTTCCTCTCGAATGATACATTATTGCATTGTTATATTGATACACCTGCACGCCGGCAGGCAGGTTGTTATATTGAATATTCATTACCTTTGTGCTTCTAAAAAAAATAACGATGTCAGAACAAGTAAGAAACCTATCGCCACAAGGCTTATGGCGCAATTTTGCCGATTTAAATGCAGTACCACGACCTTCTAAAAAAGAAGAACGCGTGATTGCTTTTATGCAAGAATTTGGAAAAAAGTTAGGACTTCCGGTAGTCACTGACGAAGTAGGAAATGTAATCATTCGCAAACCGGCTACCGCAGGAATGGAAGACCGAAAAAAGCTCGTGATTCAGAGTCACCTTGATATGGTGCATCAAAAAAATAATGCTACCCAATTCGATTTTGAAAAAGAAGGCATCAAAATGCTAGTAGACGGAGATTGGGTAAAAGCTGATGGTACTACTTTGGGCTCAGACAACGGAATTGGTGTGGCTACCATTATGGCTCTTTTAGAAAGTACCGATATTGCTCACCCCGCATTTGATGCACTTTTTACCATTGATGAAGAAACAGGAATGACTGGAGCCTTAGGATTAAAAGGTGGTTTGTTGGAAGGCGAAATTCTATTGAATTTAGATACAGAAGACGATGATGAGCTAACGATTGGTTGCGCTGGCGGCGTAGACCTTACTGCTAGTGGCGCTTATCCGGAAGAAGAAACGCCTGCAGATGTTGACTGTTTGCAAATTACTATTAATGGGTTAAGCGGCGGACACTCCGGTATGGACATTATTAAAGGGTTGGGAAATGCCAATAAATTAATGAACCGTCTTTTATTGAAGTTATCCAATGAGGCCGAAATATTTATTCATGAGATACAAGGAGGCGGCTTGCGCAATGCGATTCCACGAGAATCAGTTGCTAAAATCGCTGTTCCAACGGCTGAAAAAGCAGCTTTTGAAGAAATTTTGAAGGAATTCGAAGCAGCAGTAAAATCAGAATTTAGTTTTACTGATCCGAATTTAACCATCACGGTTGCACCTACAGAACGATTTGATACCGTTTTGGAAGTCGATTTTCAGGCGCACCTACTAAGAGCACTTTATGCAGCACCAAACGGAATTTACCGATTGACGCCTGCTATGCTAGATATGGTGCAAACATCTAACAATATAGCACAAGTAAAAGTAGCTGACGGAGCGTATTCTATTTTATGTTTAACCCGTAGTTCTGTAGAATCAGAAAAGTGGGATTTAGCAGAAGCACTAACAAGTACATTTGAGTTAATGGGCGCTCAGGTTGAGCTTGGCGGAAGTTATCCTGGATGGACGCCACTACCCCACTCTGATATTGTAAACTTGATGGCCGATTTATATCGTGAAAAATTTAATGGAGAGCCAAAAGTACAAGCCTGTCATGCAGGATTGGAATGCGGTATTTTGGGTACTAATTATCCTGAAATGGAAATGATTTCATTTGGACCGAATATTAGAGGTGCTCACTCTCCTGATGAGAAAGTTCAGATTAGCTCAGTACAGAAATATTGGGACTATTTATTAGAGGCATTGAAGCGAATTCCTGAAGCAAAATAAGACAAGTTAGTAGCAGGGAATAATTAGCCTAGTGAGTAAGGCTGTTTTAGACCTTATTTATTACCTTCGCAAAACTTAAATAAGAAGATAATTATACAATAGATAAGATATGGATTTTGACGTAATCGTATTAGGGAGTGGCCCAGGTGGATATGTAACTGCTATTAGAGCCAGTCAATTAGGTTTAAAAACTGCCGTTGTAGAGAAAGAATCTTTAGGTGGTGTTTGCTTAAACTGGGGATGTATTCCTACCAAAGCATTATTGAAAAGTGCCAATGTATTTGAATACATAAAGCATGCGGCTGATTATGGAATTGAAGTGAAAGAAAGCAATATCAACTTCGATAACATTGTTAAAAGAAGCCGTGATGTAGCAAATGGCATGAGCAAAGGTGTTCAATTCTTGATGAAGAAAAACAAGATTGAAGTGATCATGGGTACTGGTAAAGTTAAGCCAGGAAAAGCTATTGAGGTAACTGCTGAAGATGGTTCGAAAAAAACTATTACGGCAAAAAATATCATCATCGCAACAGGTGCTCGTTCTAGAAGTCTTCCTTCTTTGCCACAAGATGGTAAGAAAATTATCGGATACCGTGAGGCAATGACCTTAAAAGAGATGCCAAAGAAAATGGTGATCGTAGGGTCGGGAGCTATCGGTTCTGAGTTCGCTTATTTCTATAATGCGATGGGTACTGATGTAACATTGGTTGAATACATGGACAACATTGTACCAGTAGAAGACGAAGATATTTCTAAGCAATTGGGAAGAAGCTTTAAAAAGTCTGGTATAAAAGTTATGACTAATGCTGAAGTAACTAAAGTAGATACTTCAGGTAAAGACTGTAAAGTCACCATTAAAACTAAGAAAGGTGAAGAAGTAATCGATGCTGACATCGTTATTTCTGCTGTTGGTGTAGTTGCAAACTTAGAAAACATCGGTTTAGAAGAGGTTGGTATTGTTACAGATAAAGGTAAAATCAAAGTAGATGAATTCTACGCAACCAATATTCCGGGCTATTACGCCATCGGTGATTGTGTGCCTGGCCAAGCGCTAGCACACGTAGCTTCTGCTGAAGGTATCACTTGCGTTGAAAAGATTGCAGGACATCACCCTGAGCCAATCGATTACAACAATATTCCGGGATGTACTTACAGTACGCCTGAAATTGCTTCAGTTGGATATACTGAGAAAGCAGCAAAAGAGGCTGGTTACGAATTAAAAGTGGGTAAATTCCCATTCTCAGCATCAGGTAAAGCGAGTGCTGCAGGTCACAAAGATGGTTTTGTTAAGGTTATTTATGATGCAAAATATGGCGAGCTACTAGGTGCTCACATGATTGGTGCTAATGTAACTGAAATGATCGCTGAGTTGGTTACGGCTAGAAAATTAGAAACCACTGGTCACGAAATCTTGAAAGCAGTTCACCCTCACCCTACCATGAGTGAAGCAGTGATGGAAGCTACGGCTGAAGCTTACGGAGAAGTGATTCACATTTAAGAAATTTATATTTCGAATATATGTAAAGTCCTCTTGGTATCAAGGGGACTTTTTTTATTGCTTGATCAATTTGATTGTCTTCAGTTCTTCTGATGTTCTTAGTTGTAGGAAATACAACCCTTTTTCTAGTGATTGTAACGAAAGTGTGTTGGAGCCTGCCACAAAATCACCTCGATCTATCAGTGCGCCATTTGCATTAATCAATTTGTATTCACAGTCCGATTGAAGTTGATTGATATAAAAGTGATCATTTACAGGGTTAGGGTAATACTCCAGATTGCTTAACGCATTTTCTGACAATCCCACTGGAATTTGTAAAGGCGTTCCCCATGTTTTATTGCCTTTTTTGTAATACACCAATTGTTCGCTATGTATACTGTAAGATGTGATATCACCATTATTATAGTGATAAAACATACCAACCCCAAACACATAGGTTTTATAAGTTTCTAGTTCAAAAGTATAATCACAAATGGTATCAGCAACACGGCCAACACCTGAAAAGTCTACAAAAGTAGGTGAGTCGAATCCATCTGTAAATATCCCAATAGAACCAAGTGTCATTGGTGGGTTTATCGATAGAGAATGACCATCTAAATATCGGCCTGATAAGAGCGTATCATTTAGGTTATATGTTTCCTGAACTGTATCTTGAAAGTGTGTATATTGATGTGTTGGAAAAGGATTATTGTTGACTACTACCAACTGATCATCTGTTACTTGCTGTTCAAAGGTATAAGTTACACTATCCTGTCCATGAGCTTGCTTTCCAATTACTTTGTTGATGTAAAGATCTGTCATAATAAAAGATACATGCAAACCCTGACGTATTTGGTAGTGATATTCATCTCCAATAGCTAAATCATAGATATCAGATGTGGTTATCGCATTACTATGAAAGTAAGTAACCAAATTTACTGATGTAGGAAAGTCAGAAAAATTAAACCCTTTAATCATACCATTAGACTTGGAGACAACAAATGGTGTAGAGAACAATACTGAATCAAATGCTGACTGGTTTGCAGCTGAAAAAGAAAATATCTTTATGGAATCTCCATTTAAGGAATAAACAGAATCCAATGTAATAGTCAAGTTTTCATTATTTAAAGAGGTATAAAATGTCCATTGCGGAGCATTTTTCCAAATAAATTGGTGAGCTCCGGAATAATAAATAGTAGAATCCATATACTCTACCATCGAATCTCCTAAAATGGAGGGACCTTTTACAGCACAAAATCTAGAAAAAGTTGAATACTGAAGATCATTAAAATCTCCCTCAAAAACAGTTACCTTCCTTGATGAGTAGTTTGCTACACCTGCAACTTTTACAGTAAATGCCAACGAATCTGTATAAATTGAATTGCCAAAAACGGTAAAAGGAGTTGGTTCAATGTAATGAGATAAGTCTTTTTTGAACAACTCCCAACGCTGACCAAAAGAAAACTGCGCTAGAAAAACTAAAGAAAACAAAAGAGTAATTTTTTTCATTGAAGTTTAGTAATTGTTCTTGTTAAATATACAGAAATCAATTGACAGACAACTTTGTAATTAAACTATTTCACTACATTAGCATCTATAATCTAGCAGTATGAAGCTAATTCATCTTTGGTCAAGCCCGAGAAATGTCAGTACGGCTTTCATGTACAGTTTTGCACAGCGAACAGACACGCTAGTAATTGACGAACCACTTTATGCACACTACCTTTCTAAAAGTCAGGTACAGCATCCAGGTCAAGATGAAATTTTAGCAAGTCAACAACAAGATGGCAATCTAGTGATGGAAGATATTATGGCCATTGATTCTGCCGAAGTGATATTTTGCAAGCAGATGACCCATCATCTAATAAACATGAATAGAGATTTTCTATCTGAAAGCTTAAACCTGCTTTTTATTCGTGATCCTAAAGCCATAATAAACAGCTACAATAAAGTGATCCCCAACCCAAGTATGGAGGATATTGGCATTAAGATGCAAGCCGAGTTACTCCAAGAGTTGATTGAAAAAAAGGCAGCTTATTGGGTTATCGATTCTGCTGATTTATTAAAAAATACTCCTGCATTCTTACGCAAGCTGTGCAACAAACTTGACATTCCTTTTGACCAAAACATGCTTTCTTGGAAGGCAGGACCAAGAAAAGAGGACGGCATTTGGGCGAAGTATTGGTATGCAAATGTGCACCAATCAACCCAATTAGAACCATTTAAAGAAAAAGACATAACACTTTCGAGCAGCAACGAAAAACTGTATCAGGATTGCTTGCCCTATTATGAGCAATTGATAAAACACAAACTAATATAACCACTATGGCACAACAGTATGACAATAGAAATGATAATATTAAAGTATGGATTGATGGGGAACTTCTGCATCGAAAAGATGCAAAGGTTTCCGTTTTTGATAGCGTAGTTCAAGGCGGAGATGCGGTATGGGAAGGCATACGCGTATATGATGGTAAGATTTTCAAACTAGACGATCACGTTAATCGCTTAATGGAATCGGCACACACTATGGATTTTAAAGATATCCCAACAAGAAAAGAAGTAGTTGATGCAATAAAAGCGACACTTGTGGCCAATAAAATGTTTGACGAAGCGCATATGCGCCTGACCTTAACAAGGGGCGAAAAAATTACCTCAGGAATGGACCCCAAGTTAAATACCAAAGGATGCACCTTAATTGTGCTAGCTGAGTTCAAAAAACCAATATATCCAACGGAAGGTATTAAGCTAATTACTTCTAGTATTCGCAGAAATAGCCCGGCAAACTTAGACAGCAAGATTCATCACAATAACTTAATCAACAATATTCTTGCAAAAATAGAGGCCAACTATGCTCAGGCCGATGATGCTATTATGCTCGATGAAAGCGGTTTTGTCAGTGAAACAAATGCCACCAACATCTTTATGATTAAAAATGGCGCAGTTCATACCCCATTTGCTACTAATTGCCTACCTGGAGTTACTAGAAAAACCATTATGGAATTAACGACTGCATGTAAATTCCCTCTGCATGAGCGAAACATTTCAGTTAGCGAGCTTTACAACGCTGATGTAGTATTTACAACCGGCACCATGGGCGAACTGACCAATGTCTTTGAAATTGATGGGAGATCAATCAAGTCAGAGCTATCCAACGAAGTGTTTGTAGCACTTAAAGAAGAATATCGTCAATTGACAGAAAACACAGGTACGTCGATTAAATAAACCAATTGGTCTATATAAATTTGCATTTCGTTTTAAACTTTATATTTAATATCTTAGCAGCCCAAATTACTTTTAACTATGAAAAAATCACTACAATTAATTGCGTCATTGGCTATTTTTATTGCACTAACTGCTGCAAGTAGTCAAACTACGACAAACACTTGTGTCAATAAAGAGGCTAAATTGAAGGCTATCGATTCATTAAAAACCTTCTTTTACGCATCTTCAAAAGTCACCAACATTGACTATACCTACAGAACTTCTGTAAAAGAAGTACAGGTTCCACTTTTTAAGGGTGAAAAGTATAAAATGGTTTTCAATCGTCAAGATTTGCCGAAAAACGTAGAAGTAGAAATCTATGATAAAAGCTGGAAAGAAGACGGACGTTCATTGCTGTACAGCAGTAAGGACATCGATCCGAACACAGAAATTTTATCGTTTGAGCCAAAGCGAGCTAAAGACTTATTTATCAACTACATTGTACCTCCTGCAGAAGGTTCAAAAGAAACGGGATGTATTGTTTTCGTTTTAGGTTACCAACTAACTTTTATCAAAAACTAATTTAGACTATTATCATGAAAACCAATCAACTTATAATTGCAGCTTCATTTATATCGACAACCTTTTTCGTAGGATGTGCAGAAGCTCCTAAAAAAGAAGCTACTGAAGAAAAAGTAGAAGTAGTAGAAGAAGAGGTAATAATAGAAGAAGAGGAAGAAGAGGCTGCACAGTTAATGCTGCCTTCTCCGATTCAAATTGCCGCTATGTTTAATCGATCTGGATTGACTTACAATGCAGAATTAACAAATTCCCCTGATGCAGTTTCTAATTACAACACCAAAACAAAAAAGTTTTTAAACTTTGGAATCTACTCAGCTGATATGGCTTATGCTGTATTGAATGACAAGCAACAAGCTGCTATTGATTACCTAGCTGCCATCAAAACACTTTCTGACGAAACTGGTATGGAGGCAATCTTTGGATCAGGTGATTTAATCAATCGTTTTGAAAAGAACATTGGTACTAGAGATTCAGTATTGCGAATTCTTACAGAGATCAAGATCAAAACAGATTCGTATTTACAAGAAAATAAAGACCAAGCAAAAACAGCAGTATTCTTTGCAGGTGCTTGGGTAGAAGGTATGTACCTTGGTGCAAAAAGTGCTAAAGGAGCTGATATGGTTAGAGAACGTGTTCTAGAGCAAATGAATATGTTACCTAGTTTAATCGCAGGATTAAAGGCGCAAACAGAACCATCAGCTGAGCTTACAGAACTGACCGAAAAGCTTTCTGAAATGAATGAATTCTACGGCGGACAGGTAGATTATAATAGCGAGGGTGATGCAACCTTAGCAGAAGAAGACATGACTGCTTTAACTGAAAAAATTACAGCAATCAGATCAATGATCGTATCGATGTAAACCGATTAAAAAAAATGAAAGGCGTCACGATTTAATTGTGACGCCTTTTTTATTGCACATTAATTAAGTATTGCCAAGGTGATTTTTTTATCTTTGCACGCTTTACTAAAAGAATACACCCATTTCCATGATACATATAACACTCCCAGATGGAGCCGTAAAAACATACGAAGGGCCAGTAACTGCTTTAGATGTCGCAAAAGACATTAGCGAAGGCTTAGCAAGAAATGTACTGGCAGCAAAAGTGAACGGAGAAGTCATCGACGCTTTTCGTCCAATTGAATCAGATAGCGAACTATCTTTACTCACATGGAACAACGATGAAGGAAAAAATACCATGTGGCATAGTTCTGCACACTTATTGGCAGAAGCGCTTGAGGAGATATATCCCGGAATAAAGCTAGGAATAGGACCTCCAATCGAAAATGGATTTTATTATGATGTTGATGCGGGTGAACGAGTAATTACTTCTGATGACTTGCCAGCTGTAGAGAAGAAAATGATAGAATTGGCACGACAGAAGAGCGAATTTGTAAGAAAATCGATTTCTAAAGAAGACGCCGTTGCCTACTATAAAGAAAAAGACGATGAATACAAGTTGGATTTGTTGGAAAATTTAGCTGACGGAAACATCACTTTTTATACACAAGGAAACTTTACTGATCTATGCAGAGGACCACACATCCCAAACACCGGATTTATTAAAGCCGTAAAGTTGCTAAATGTTGCTGGAGCTTATTGGAAAGGAGACGAAAAAAATAAACAACTAACTCGAATTTATGGGATTACATTTCCAAAGCAAAAAGAGTTAACTGAATATTTGCATTTACTTGAAGAGGCTAAAAAACGTGACCATCGAAAGCTTGGAAAAGAGCTGGAATTGTTCACCTTTAGTCAACGTGTAGGCCAAGGGTTACCATTGTGGTTGCCAAAAGGAGCATTGCTTCGTGAACGTTTGGAGAATTTCATGCGAAAGGCGCAGTTGAAGGCAGGCTACTTACCAGTGGTTACTCCTCACATTGGAAACAAAGAGCTGTATGTAACTTCTGGTCACTATGAGAAATATGGAGCTGACTCTTTTCAACCCATCAATACTCCGGCAGAAGGCGAAGAGTTTTTATTAAAACCGATGAACTGTCCTCACCACTGTGAAATATATAAGGCGTCTCCAAAGTCTTACAAAGACTTACCAGTGCGCTATGCAGAATTTGGAACGGTCTACCGCTATGAACAAAGTGGAGAGCTGCATGGATTGACACGAGTAAGGGGATTTACACAAGACGATGCACACTTATTTTGCCAGCCTGAGCAGGTAGAAGAAGAGTTTATGAAAGTAATTGATCTAGTGCTATATGTTTTCAAAGCATTAGATTTTAAAGATTATACTGCACAAATTTCGCTAAGAGATAAGGAAGATCGAAGCAAGTACATTGGTTCTGAAGAGAACTGGGATAAAGCAGAAAAGTCGATTATCAAAGCAGCTACTGAGAAAGGGTTGAATACTGTTATCGAATACGGTGAAGCAGCATTCTACGGCCCTAAGCTCGACTTTATGGTCAAAGATGCTTTGGGTAGAAAATGGCAATTGGGTACAATACAAGTCGACTATAATTTACCTGAACGTTTTGAACTAGAATATACTGGAAGTGATAACGAGAAGCATCGACCGGTGATGATTCACCGTGCTCCTTTTGGTTCGTTGGAGCGTTTTGTAGCGCTTTTAATTGAGCATTGCGGAGGTAATTTTCCACTTTGGTTAGCCCCCGAGCAACTAGCGATACTTCCTTTAAGTGAAAAGTTTAACGAAAATGCGAAAGAGGTTTTAAATGTCTTAAATATTTACGATATTCGCGGTTTCGTAGACGACAGGAACGAGAAAGTTGGAAAAAAGATTCGAGATGCAGAAGTCTCTAAGGTTCCCTACATGTTAGTGCTAGGGGAAAAAGAGATCGAAAATGGCACAGTTGCGGTAAGAAAACACGGTGAAGGTGACATTGGAACAATGAAGATCGAGGAATTTGCCCAATATTTTAATAAAGAATTACAAATTTAATAAGGAGGACCAAACAATAGCTAGGCCATACAAACCACAAGGTAGATTTGCACAACCTAAGAATCCACATCGTATAAACGATGAGATTACCGCACCAAAAGTAAGAGTTGTTGGTGACGGAGTAGATGCAGACGTATATCCAATTAGAGAAGCACTCAGCATGGCTGAAGCGCAAAGCTTAGACCTTGTTGAGATTTCACCAAAAGCTGAGCCGCCTGTATGTAAGATCATCGATTACAAGAAGTTCTTATACGAGCAGAAAAAGCGCCAGAAAGAGATGAAATCGAAGGCTTCGAAAATTGAAGTAAAGGAAATTCGATTCGGACCCAACACTGATGATCATGATTTTAACTTTAAGTTGAAGCATGCTGAAAAATTCATCGGAGAAGGAAATAAAGTGAAAGCTTATGTTTTCTTTAAAGGCCGATCTATTTTATTTAAAGATAAAGGAGAGATCCTACTGCTAAAATTAGCGCAAGCACTTGAAGAAGTAGCGGTAGTAGAATCGATGCCAAAGCTAGAAGGAAAAAGAATGATTATGTTCTTAGCTCCGAAAAAGAAAAAGTAAATAATTAGTATTCATAAATAAACAACGGTAAGATGCCAAAAATGAAAACCACTTCCAGTGCGAAGAAGCGATTCAAATTCACTGGTTCTGGAAAGATCAAAAGAAAGCATGCCTTTAAGAGTCACATTTTGACAAAGAAAGGAACAAAGCAAAAAAGAAATTTGACGCATTCTGGTTTAGTTCATAAATCAGATGAAGCAAATATCAAATTGCAACTGTGCGTAAAGTAAATTGATCGCCAGGTTAACGTTAATTTAGTAACAACACCCGGAAATTGCGTATAAAGTTTCTTCAGAGAAAAAAGAACACCAATTTCCAAAAAACGTAAGTAAAATGCCAAAAGCAACAAATTCAGTAGCTGCAAAAGCAAGAAGAAAAAAGGTCCTTAAGGCCGCCAAAGGTTACTTTGGAAGAAGAAAAAATGTACACACTGTAGCGAAAAATGCAGTAGAAAGAGGTATGCAGTTTGCATACATTGGTCGTAAACAAAAGAAAAGAAATTTCAGAAGTCTTTGGATTCAGCGTATCAACGCAGGTGTTAGAGAGCATGGAATGTCTTACTCTGAGTTTATGGGTAAAGTAGCCAAAAACAACATCGACTTAAACAGAAAAGCATTAGCTGATCTAGCAATGAATAGCCCTGAGGCATTCAAAGCGATCGTTGAAAAAGTAAAATAAGACTCGTTGCGAGTTTCAAAAGCCGACTTAGTTTCTAAGTCGGCTTTTTTAATGCTCAATTTCTTGAGATTTCACCCTCCTAACCCCTGCTAAATTATTTTAGTTGGCTTGCTTCAGTTATCTTTGCTACATGGAAACACAACCCAATAACCCGCTACACGGTATCACATTAAAATCCATACTAGAATACCTCATTGAACATGAAGGTTGGGATAATATGGCCGACAATGTGTCGATCAATTGCTTTAAGAGCAACCAAACAATGAAATCGAGCCTTAACTTTCTTAGAAAAACACCTTGGGCGAGAGAGAAAGTAGAACAGTATTATCTAAGGTGTATCAAATAACGAGCTATGCTAAAGCGAATTGAACTATTCCTCATCGTATTGGCCATACTAGCCATAAATTTACACCTGTTGTTATGGACGGGAGCTACCATCGTAACAGTACTTTCCTTTTCAGGGTTAGCACTCCTCTACCCTTTGTTATCTGTAGCGCTGTTTCTGGATGAAAATGAAAAAATCAACTTTAACAAAGCTATTTTTGGAATGCCATTCTCTGTGGCACTGATTGGAATTCTCTTTAAGTTACAAAGATGGCCTGGTTATGAAGTGAATTTATTGGTTGGTGCCTTATCTTTTATTGCACTTATCATTCATCGGTTTACCCAAAAAGAGACTACTCAGCAATTAAACTTTAAAATACTAACTAGAAGAGCAATACCGCTGCTGGTAATTACACTTTTTATGTTAGCTTTACCGAAGTACGCATGGTTAGAAACCAAGTATAGTGAATACCCTGAATACATTGAAACTATTAAAGCGCTAGATAAAAACCCTGGAAGCCTACCGCTACAGCAAAAATTAGACTCATTATATCACCATCAAATAAACTAAACTATGATCAAAAAGATTGGAATATCGTTATTGGTAATCATTGCATTACTTTTTGGAGCTTTTCAGTTTCTAACGTACCAAACGAAGAAGGCAAGCCCTGAGCAGAATGAGGTATATGTGAATGATGATCTTATGCTGGAAGTTTTTTATTGTAGCCCATTCAAACGTGGAAGAAAAATAATGGATAGCCTTGTTCCTTTTGGAAAAGTATGGAGGACAGGTGCTAATGAAGCTACTACCTTCACTACAAATAAAGATATTACAGTTGCCGGTGAATCATTAAAAGCTGGAACCTACACCCTTTGGACAATTCCAAACAAAAATGAATGGGAAGTTATTTTTAATTCCAAAGAATATAGTTGGGGAGTTAATTGGAGCCAAGAAGCATTAAGAGAAAAAGCTTATGACGTTGTAAATGTGAAAGTGCCTGTTAAAGAACTACCAACAAATCAAGAACAGTTTACAATAAAGTTTCAAGGAGATGTATCACTAGTGCTGGCTTGGGAAAAAACACAAATAGAAATACCCATTTCGCTTTAAGCAGCTTAAAGTATTTATATTAACTGCCTATTTATCATTAAATAGGCAGTTTTTTTTTGTATTGCTACCATTTCAACTTCTCCTCTTTCATATGCTTACATTTGGGTAAAACCAAAAACAATAGCCATGAGTAATAATAAATTGCTAGTAAACGAAAAACAAAGAGACCTTGGAAATTTTCTAGTTGGGAGATTGCTTCCGGTTAAAGAAAAACGTCAAGTTGGCCCGTTTACATTTATTGACCATATGGGACCTTCTAATATAGGAAAAGGCCGTTATCTAGATGTAGACCAACACCCTCACATTGGACTTTCTACACTTACTTATCTTTTTGAAGGGGAGATTACTCATAAAGATAGTTTAGGCTCTGATAGAACGATAAAACCCGGAGATGTTGGATTCATGACCTCAGGAAGGGGAGTTACTCACACTGAGCGAACACCTGACTATTTAAGAGATAAGGAAACCATTTTCCACGGCTATCAAATATGGGTAGCGTTACCAAAAGAAAAGGAAGACATGGAGCCTCAATTTGACTTTTACCCATCTGCAGATCTCCCTTGTTGGGAAGAAAATAATCTTGACATCAAACTCGTAGCAGGAAATGCATTTGGAAAATCAGCGCCTTTGCAAGGCTATTCTCCGCTTTTTATGGTGGACATTACCGCTAAAGAATCGAGCAATTTAGACCTTCGAAATCAACTAAAAGGCGAAGTTGCTTTTGTTATTGTTAAAGGAAGTATAGTAGAAGATGGAAATACCATCGAAGCAGGACAAATGATGATTAGCAAAACCAATGAAGCGTGTAGCATTGAATTGAAAAAAGGAACACAATTATTGCTATTTGGTGGTGAGCCATTACCTAGCGAACACTTTCTATTGTGGAACTTTGTCTCTTCTGATAAAGAACAATTAAAACAAGCAAAGTCAGATTGGATGGATAAAAAATTTCCTAAGGTCCCAAATGACGATACTTATATCCCTTTTCCTACAACAAAAATTTAAGCTACTTATGAGAACCAATTTAGTACTACTGTTATTCGCTTTTACCTTTCTATCCTGCCAACAAACAGCTAACAAAAAGGAAGGGCTTATTGAGAAGATTGAAGCCGCTCATCAAAAAAGCGCTTTCTTGGCCAATGACCTTATTCGTTTTCACCTGAACCTCTATTTTGGGGGGAAAGAGCGACTGAATGCAGAGTTTACTGTTATGACCAACTCTTCAAAGGGAATTATCACATTAAATGACAGCACAAAAATCCTCATAGATGGATCAGATGTATATTATACGCCTACCTATGAAAAAGTAAATTCTGTTCGCTTCGATGCTTACACTTGGACCTATTTCATGTTGTTTCCTTACAAGTTAAGTGACCCTGGTACCAAGTGGTCAAAGAAATCGGTACATGAATTAAATGATGTTTCGTATAATTTTCAAACATTAACTTTTGAAGCCAATACAGGAGATGCTCCTGACGATTGGTATAAAGTCTACAGTGATCAAGAGAGCAATCTCCTGCATGCAGCAGCTTACATTGTTACCGCAGGAAAAACGAAAAATGAGGCGGAAGAAGATCCACATGCTATCGTCTATTCAGATTATAAAGCGATCAACAAAATTCCTATTGCGACCAATTGGACTTTTTGGGGCTGGCAATCAGCTAAAGGATTGACTGATAAACTTGGTTATGCTGAATTGTCGAAGATTGAGTTCTTGAACCAAGAGGAAGTATCATTTGATGTACCGCGTAATTACATAAAAAGTAATAGATAAAAATTAACGATTCGACCGATTAAAAGAGACCGGCTTTGAGTTTATACCAAACCTCTTCACCAAAATATGGGTTATAGACATTCATAAAAAAGGGAAATACAGCTTTGTATTTCCCTTTTTACTTTCAATTTTGAAGTAACTGATTATTGAATTAAAATCTTTCGTTTTGAAGTTTCACCCTTTGATTTAATCGTAACAGTATAGACTCCTTTCTCCATTTGTTCATTTCCTAATCGAATACGTTCTGATGTATTATTTGAACTTGAATTCATTTGAAATACTAGTCTTCCTTCTAGGTCGTAAATTGAAATAAGTCGATCTGAACGATGTGAATCATTAAAATCAATGATCATTTCATCAATCACCGGATTAGGGTAAATAAGTACATCCGCTTGAATCTTTCCATCATCTATACCGGTATTTACATCGTATGACACAATAGCGGTATCAACAGATGGGCAGCCTGTAGAATTAAAGGCAATAACTGAAATGGTATCATTAGTCCCGGTCTTGGCAGGATCATAATTGACAGTTAGCGTTCGTCCTGTAGAATTGTCTTGCCACAAGTACCTGCTAAAACCAGATCGAGCTGAATAAGTTACAGAAGTATTATTTATTGCATCCAAAATCACATCAGGACCGATATTAAGTAATATACCCGTATTTACAGTTACTGTAATGGTATCAGCTATTACGCAGTTTAATCCACTATTTGTTTGTACTATATACTGTGTCGTATTTAAGGGACTGACAGTAATAGATGGCGTTGTTTCGTTTGTACTCCACAAGTAATTATTCGTAGAGCTGTTAGCGCTTAACTGTACTGTATCTCCCAAACAAATTGATACATTACTAGATACTGAAAGTGATGGTAATGGAGAAACTGTTACCGTTACACTATCGATGCTAGAACAGTTTCCACTTCCAGTAACTGTTACGTAGTACTTTGTAGTTGTCGCCGGTGTAACTGAAATATTAGAAGTTGTCGCTGATGTGCTCCACAAGTAGGTCGTTCCTCCTGCTGCAGTCAATGAAACTGTACTTCCATCACAGATAGCTGTATCATTTGATAATGAAACTACAGGTAATGGATCCACAGTAATGGTGCTTGAATCTCTAGAAGAACATCCAATTCCATCCGTGTAGTCATAGTAAATCTTAAACGTGCCCACTCCGCTAACGGTAGGGTCAAATTGAGTTCCGCTTACACCTACTCCTGAATAGGTTCCTCCTGAAGGTAAGCCTCCGCTTAAAGCAACGGAACCGCTTCCTTCACAAACTGATGAGAAGGTGCCTAATGTTACTGTTGGTGCAGGATTGACCGTTACAGTTTCATTTGCTGTTGCAGTACACCCATTTGCATCTGAAATAATATAATCAATTGTAAATGTTCCTGAACCTGCTATTGCGGGGTTAAAAATGCCATTCGACACACCTGCTCCTTGATAAATACCACCAGATGGTTGTCCTTCAATTAAGGTGTAAGAAGGATCATTACTACAGAAAGTTTGAACAGTCGCAAATGTGGCGATTTCAATTGTATCAACAATAATAGTTCTCGTCCTAGAAGCTGAGCAACCATTCCCATCTGTGTAGGTATATGTTATAGGATGAGCTCCACCACCTGCAGTTGCGGGATCAAATTGATTACCTGTAACACCATTTCCGATAAATGTTCCACCAAATGGAAAAGCATTACTTAACGTAATTGGACTTGATGTTATACACACATTAGCCAAGGGAGCAAAGAATACTGTAGGCGCAGGTTTTACGTAAATAAAAGCGACTGCAGAGTCAGCGCATCCTCCGTTTGAAAAGGTATAAACAACCCGTTGACGACCGATTCCTGCAGCAGAGGGGTCAAATTGATTGGAAGTAACCCCATCTCCTGAATAATTTCCACCGGTTGGTAAACCTCCTGAGAGCTGAAAAGCAGCATCAGCTTGACAAACAGTATCAGGTAAGGTTAATGAAACAATTGGTGGTGTTCCGACATTTACTACAACTGTTCTAGAAGTGTCCACACATCCTGAGCCGTTAACAATGACACTATAATTACCTGCACTGGAAGTAAATAAATCCCTAAATACTTCACCTGTTAGAATTGAATTATTATTTAACCACTGAAATGTAGAAGCTGAAGTAGGATTTGCTAAAATTCGAAGAGACTGTCCTTGACATAAATTGGTATCTCCAATAAAAGACAGCGGGATGGGCGTAGTACCACATTCTGACATTTTTATTAAAATACTGGTACTGGTTGTGCTTACGCCACTAAAAAAAGTTGATCCAAATTGAGAAAGGCCATTGAATGTTCCGAGAACATACACATTGGCACTATTAAAAGAGGTAACTGATAGACCATAATCAAAATTACCTCCACCACCAGTCTGAAACCAGTTCACATCTAACTGATCATCAAGATTTAGAATAAGTATATCATTTCCACCATTACTAAATCGTTTATTGCCATTTAATACTAAACTATCAGAAAAGCTTCCAATGAGAATAAGCTCGTTTTTTTTGTTTTCAGTAATATCGGTTAGATTATTTCCGGAAATATCATATCCCTTTAAGAATCGAATACTACCTGTATTATCAAATCGAGCTGAGTACCAATAATTAGTAAATGAATTAGTTGAGGTGAGTGTTGGAGTAATTGTTTGACCTTGAATTGTCAAAGATGTTCGATACAACCCTGCTACTGCTATATCTCCATTAGCGCACAACTCCAATTGGGGAGTGAGGTTTGATGATGTAAATGTAGCAGTAGTGGAAGACGAGGTAGCCCAATCACAAAAAGTACCAGAGAATTTAGCTACGATCAAAGATGACTGACTGCCAACATTAACAGAACGGTTATTAGAACCGAAAGTGTAGCCATTTCTAAACACTCCACTTATCGCAAAGTCTGTATTGCTAATGGCTTGAATATCGCCTATAAATGCTGAACTACTCTGAGAGGTATTTGCAACTTTATCTAGAGAAACGACATTTCCTGCCAAATCTAGTCGGCCTATGTATATGTTACTAAAAAAAGGACTAGTTGACTGGGTAAGTGAAAAGGTAGAACCCTGTATACTTATACTTCTAGACAAAATACCACCAAAATAAAGGGTACTATCTGCAATTGATATTTTTTGTAAATCATTAAAACTAAAACTACTGCTTGGAGAATATAATCCTTTAATCCATTGCGGTGATCCATTTGGGTCGAGCTTCACAATAAACCCTTCTCTTGTAAAAGAACTAGTGCCTGAACTAGCACCATTAAGAGAAAGTGAGCCCCATTGGGTCGATTGCACAAACTGACCAGATACATACAGATTACCATGTTGATCAACGGCAAAACCTTTAAACATTTCACTATTTACGTTAGACCCGCCTTTTACAGCCCACTGAAAGTTACCTAACGTATCATATTTCGCTACGTATATACTAGTCGTATTTGTGGAAGATGTCAAAACTGTGGACCCAAAACTAATAGATCCTCTAAATTCACCGGCAGTAAAAACACCGTCTCCGTAAGCCCTGGTTAATTGATTCGTGCTTCCAAAAGTCGAACCCGAATATATTTCCATCCATTCGAAGCGCTGGGCTTTTACTGTGGAAACAGAAACTATCAATATGGCAGAAAATAAAAATCTATAAAAGTATTTCATTGGTGTTAAATTTTATTTAGTAATGACGTAGCTAAAATGCGATAGTTGCTTCTTAGCTATTGCAATATGATATTATAAAAAGCGATATCATTTTAAATTATAAAACATATTGCAATTAACAACAATTATATTAAATTGTTAAAAAAAATGAAGATTTTGTATCTTTTGAAGGATTAACTTTTTAAACCTAATAAGTTCTTCGTTTATATCAAGCGTCAATACTTTTCGTTAACTTTCGAAAGAACAAAATGACTACAACATAGACTACAATGAAAGATAAAAAACTAGCGGTGCTGATAGATGCCGATAATGTACCTTATGCTAATGTAAAGGAAATGATGGATGAAATTGCCAAATATGGAAACCCTACCATCAAAAGAATCTATGCAGATTGGACCAAACCGCATGTTTCCGGTTGGAAAAATGTATTGTTGGAAAATGCCATCACTCCTATTCAGCAATACAGCTACACCACCGGTAAAAACTCTAGTGATAGCGCATTAATTATTGATGCCATGGATTTATTGTATTCAAAAAAAGTGGATGGATTCTGCATCGTTTCCAGCGATAGTGATTTCACTCGTTTGGCTACAAGATTAAGAGAAGCAGCCATGCTCGTTATCGGAATTGGTGAAAAAAAGACGCCTAGACCATTTATTACCGCTTGTGACAAATTTATTTACATAGAGATACTCAAGAAAGCGCAGGAACAAGATGCGGCGGAAAAGTCAAACAAACAAGCGAAAGCCAGCTCAAATGAAGATGCGGTAAGTAAAGTGGATAAGAATTTAAGAAAATTGATTCGAGAGAGCGTGGATGAAATTTCTGATGATAGCGGATGGGCATTTTTAGGTGAACTTGGTAATTTTATTATTAAAAAACGACCTGATTTTGATCCTAGGAATTATGGTTTCCCTAAATTATATCCCTTTATTAAAAGCTTAGGTGATTTTGATATAGAAGTAAAAGAAACCGGCGAAAAGAATATTCGATTGATTTATTTGAGGAATAAATAACTACCTGAGAAATTGTTACAGAAGTAATAATGAGAAAAGTAGAAACTAGGTTCAAAACTCAACTATGATCAGGTCATTTACTGTTATACTTTGTACATTTCTAAGTTATTGTGCAGTAACAGCTCAAAACAACTACCCTATTCCTGAAAAAACTTCTAATCAGCTGTTTTATATTCAACACAGTAATAATCATAATACCTATGTATATGATTACAACGAAAAAAATGGAGTCATTGATTCAAACAATCCAATCCATGAATATCGAATTGCTTACACAGAAGGTGGAGAGCGGCAAGAACTAAGCACCATACAGCGTAAAATGGCTTATGGGGTTACATTGTTGGAATCTACGCCTAATGTAATGACTTTTAGGTTAGCCGCTACAGATAACGTATTGTTATACCTCGAGCTTAATGACAAAGAGAATCCGAAAATATTTGTCACACCAAACGATTGCAAACTCTATCTTGACAATATGTTTGTACAGTTAAAAGATGGATTGTTTAGCACGAGCATAGAAGTCGACTATATCTTGTTTTATGGAACCGCTGCTGCCACCAAAAAACAGATTATTGAGAGACTTGAAATTGATTAATCTAATTAAGACAGGCCGGACCCTTGCAGTTATCTTTCCTGTCTGCTCCGAGGTCAAAATGTAATCCCAAATTTCTTCCAGAATTTCTAGGAGCCTTTTGTTTGCCTTTACTTATGAATAAATTCAACGCTTTGGAAAACAAAAAATCCCATTTTGCAAGGCAAAATGGGATTTCATTCTCTAGTGATCGAGACAGGATTCGAACCTGTGACCGTCTGCTTAGAAGGCAGATGCTCTATCCAGCTGAGCTACTCGACCATTTATTTTTAATATACTCTCTGCCTGCTCCTGACTTTAAGTATTTTTCTCTGTTTCTGGCTTCTAC
>CBFHZL010000011.1:0-18541 GCA_965660325.1 uncultured Acidiluteibacter sp. | reverse complement strand
TTACGTATACAAACCACATTTCAAATAACTTCAGGCTGAGCCTGTCTGCCGACAGGCAGGCTACTCGACCATTTATTCAAGGTGTAAATACCCCTCAAAAAAGGATTGCAAAGAAAGTACTTTCTTTAGTTTTTTACAATAGATAAATCAATAATTCTGAAAATTTATATTAAAATACTATTATACAAACACTTAAATGCTTGAAAAGTGATTATTTCAGTCCCTTCTAGCATTATCTTAAGATTATCCCAAGTTTATTTTTAACTGAAATTATCAAAATACCCTCTACGTGGTATTGTTATCACTTTTCTTCAGCAGTAAATTTGCATTATGGAATTCCTTATTTAGAATCAGTTTAAATAAAAATAAGAAAAAATAAAATGAATACAAGATTAAAAATCAGAAACTTAATATTACCTACAGCACTACTTTTCACCTTGTCTGCATGTGAAAATGATGATGATACTACACAACCAAGCGGCCCAGGGGAAGTATCAACCCCTGCCTCCTACTCTTTCGAAAGAAATGGAATGTCGAGCGTTTCATATAGCGGGCAAACGGATCGTCTAAATCAATTGGACGAAATGAAAGCGAAACTGTTGGTTGCTGATGGCGGCAGTCAAGTTCAGGCCGCAGACTTACTGGCCATGTTTAACAATACAGGCGGAAACGGAGGTGGAAACTTTAGCTTCTCCTCTTCAAAACAATTGGCAAACAAAACGTTTGCACCCGATGTGGCTTATTTTGAGACTTTCATCAATGAAGCGGCCTCAGCAAGTGTTGATGGTGCAAATAATATAGCCGCTGCAAACGGAACTGCAGGTTTGTTAACTAGAAGTAATAACAACACCATTTTAGTGGATGAGAATGGTATGGAATTTACCCAAGCCATCGAAAAAGGACTAATGGGTGCTACCTTCTTTTACCAAATTGCAAATGTGTATACTACTGCTGAAAAGATCGGTACGCAGGTTGACAACTCAACCATCGTTGATGGGAAAAACTACACAACCTTAGAGCATCATTTCGATGAAGCGTTTGGATATTTTGGCGCACCTATTGACTATAAGGCAAATTACACTGGAAATGAACCTGTTCGATTTTGGGCAAAATATGCCAATTCGTTAGAAGCCAATGCGCAAGTTTCTGACCCCATTATGAATGCCTTCAAGAAAGGAAGACAGGCTATTGTAGAGAATAGACGTGATGTATTAAACGAACAAGTTAAAATCATTAATGAACAAGTAGAGCGATTAATTGCAGCATGTTCTATTCACTATGTAAACAAATCACTAAGTACAACAAATACTGGAGATCAACTACACTACCTATCTGAACTACAAGCATTTACTAGAGCTTTACGATTTTCAAATCCGACGTATCGAAAGTATTCTGTAACAGAAGTAGATGCATTAATCAGCAGCAATATTGGTACTAACTTATGGGATGTAACACCTGCGGGATTGAATACGCTTAAAAATGAACTTAGCGCGACTTATGGGTTCAATGCAGTAAAAGATGCTTTGTAAAAGCCAAAAAAATAAAAAGAACGTAATTAAAAGAAAACGATGAAAAAAATTAGCTCACTCATTTATGTAATGGTTGCACTAACTTTCTTTAGTTGTACCGATGATGATAAAGACTCAATTGCTGATAATTTTGACCAAGCAGCAATGCTGAGTAATTTGTCCAACAATGTGTTCATTCCTCATTACAGCGCACTAAAACAAGAAGTTTCCGAACTGAACAATAAATGGAATGCTTTAAAAAACTCAAAGTCTAGTGCGGATTTTACGGCAATGAGTGAGCAATTTGCCACAACCTACATGGCATATCAACAAATCAATTATTTAGAAATAGGCCCTGCTGCCAATGTAGCTTTGAGAAACAATCTAAATACGTTTCCTGCTGACACCGCCAAAATCAACACCAATATTCAATCAGGAAATTACAACATTAATACACTCAGAAGTTATCCTCAAAAAGGGTTTCCTGCATTGGACTACTTGCTCTACAGAGAGCGTATGAATCAACTTTTAGTAAGACTGGATGATAGCAATTTTACTACCTATGTCGATGATTTGATAACCGACATGGTTTCCAGTACTTCAACTGTTTTCAATGAATGGAACAGTAGTTACGGAATTGATTTTAGTACGAAAACAGGCAGTGATATTGGAAGTTCATTAGGCATGCTCACCAACGCTTGGAACCAGCACTATGAAAGAAACTTTAGAGATGGTAAAATTGGCATCCCAGTAGGAATTCGATCATTAGGAATACCGATGCCCGATAAAGCAGAGGCTTACTTCAGCGGCATATCCACGGAACTTGCAATTGAAAACTTAAATGCCATGGAGCAAATGTATTTAGGTATTGGACAAGATGGAATCAACAGACCTAGTTATGATGATTACCTTATTTCAGCTGACGCAGCTGAGCTTGATGGCCGCATAAAAGCACAGTTTGCTGCAGCCAAAGCAGGATTAGCCGACATTAATAACGGACAGTTGTCTGATCAAATCATGAACAATCAGCAAAGTGTAGAAGCAGCCTACTTCGAATTACAAAAACTTATACTACTCATTAAAGTAGAACTACCCTCTCGTTTAGGTATTTTAATTACTTACCAAGATAACGATGGTGATTAAGTAAAATCATGAACCAACTACTCAAACAGTTTTCCGCTCCAACGCATATCGCAGCCCTTGCAAGTTTCAGGTTCATTTTTGGATTGATTCTTTTTGCAGGGGTTCTGCGTTTTGCATTAAATGGATGGATTACGGATCTTTACGTCTCCCCTACTTTTTACTTTAAGTACTTCGGATTTGAGTTCATTCAGCCCTTGGGAGCAGTAGGCATGTACCTTGTATTTGCCGTTATGGGAATTAGTTTCTTACTGATGGCAATTGGGTATTGGTATCGCTTAGCAAGCATCTTGGCTTTTCTTTCCTTCACTTACGTGGAGTTGATTGATAAAACCAATTACTTGAACCACTACTACTTTGTCAGTTTGGTCTGCCTGATCATGATTTTCCTGCCTGCAGATCGTTTTTTCTCATTGCAAACGATTTTAAAGCCTTCTAAAACGATCACAAAAGTGCCTGCTTATCAAGTTAACGTTTTAAAACTTCAGCTGGGCATTGTCTATTTTTTTGCAGGACTAGCAAAATTAAACGTGGACTGGATGGCCAAAGCACTACCACTCAAGATTTGGTTGCCTGCAAAAGCCAACATTCCCATTATTGGCCCACTGCTCAGTAAAACTTGGGTGGCTTATCTTTTTTCCTGGTTCGGAGCATTTTATGATTTGCTAATTCCCTTCTTTTTAATACTCAAAAAATATCGGGGCATTGCCTACTTCTTTGTAGTAGTCTTTCACTTGGCTACTTATTTCTTATTTCAAATTGGCATGTTTCCATTTGTAATGATTGGTGCTACTATCATTTTCTTCTCTACCGAATGGCACTTAAGATATCAACAAAAGATACTGAATCTGCTAAAAATTAAACCATCAGAGCATATTGAGCAGCCGATTGTAAAGAAGAATAAGTCGTTGCTAATTGGCTTTGCCTTGTTCTTTCTATTTCAGTTGGTATTTCCATTTCGTTTTCTAGCATACCCCGGTAAACTCTTTTGGACGGAACAAGGGTATCGATTTTCTTGGCGGGTTATGCTTATGGAAAAAGCAGGTTATGCTACCTTTCACATCACCAATCCTGAGAATGGCCGAAGCTGGGAAGTCAACAACTACGATTACCTCACTCCCAACCAAGAAAAAATGATGAGTACCCAGGCTGATATGATTATTCAATTCGCCCATTTTTTAGAAAAAGAATATCAATCCAAAGGAATTCTAAATCCAATAATTACAGTTGAATGCTATGCAACACTAAATGGCAGTCCTGCGCAATTATTAATTGACCCAACACTGGATTTAACCAAGGTAAACGATACTTTTGCACCAAAAAAATGGATTCTACCATTTAACCCTAATTTGTAACATGAAAGGCCGCCTCATATACCTCACACTCTTCTTGCTGCCTTGCTTGCTTGCTGCGCAATCTTACTTTATATCTGGAGTTGTGATGGATGGAAAAAATCCATTATTTGGAGCGGAGGTGATTATTGTGGAAACACAACAACAAACTACGACGAACGAAAAAGGAATCTACACATTTGAAATTCTAAACAGAGAAAAAGTAACGGTTTCGGCCTTTAGTTTAGATTTTCAAACGCAATTAAAAACGGTAAAACTACCTGCGGAAGCGCCCATCAACTTTACGTTAAAATCATTTAGTCAAACAGTGGGTGAAGTAACTGTAGAAGCAAAAAAAGACAACAATTTTGGAATCACACGACTAAAAAGTGTGGAAGGAACCGCTATTTATGCAGGTAAAAAATCGGAAGTAGTGTTAATGGAAGATGTGGCCGGAAACTTAGCCACTAATAATGCCCGTCAAGTATTCGCAAAAGTAGCAGGACTTAACATTTGGGAAAATGATGGAGCTGGAATCCAATTGGGAATCGGTGGTAGAGGATTAGACCCCAATAGAGTTTCTAACTTTAATACCCGCCAAAATGGATACGATATGAGTGCAGATGCGCTTGGATATCCTGAAAGTTATTACTCACCTCCTACCGAGGCTGTGGAACGCATAGAGGTAGTAAGAGGAGCTGCTTCATTACAGTATGGTACGCAATTTGGCGGTTTTATTAATTTTAAGTTAAAAGATGGACCTGATGATAAACCTCTCGAGTTAATTGCGCGGGAAACTATAGGTTCATTTGGCTTGTCCAACACCTTTTTGAGCGCTGGTGGAACCAAAAAGAAATGGAAGTATTATGGGTTTTACCAATATAAAACTGGTGACGGTTGGAGAGATAACTCCGAATTTGATGTACATACGGCACATCTCAATCTTCGGTATGAAGCTACGCCAAAACTAAGCTTAGGAATAGAATATACCTTTATGCATTACTTAGCGCACCAACCCGGAGGTTTAACCGACTTAAGGTTTGAGCAAGATGCGCAGCAATCCATTCGAGATCGGAACTGGTTCCAAGTAGATTGGAACTTAGCCGCTTTTAATCTAGATTATCGAATATCCGACAAAACCACCTTCAATACCCGTGCCTTCGGTTTGATTGGCGGAAGAGATGCGCTAGGATTCTTGGGCAATATCAATCGCACCGACCCAATGAACGAAAGAGATTTATTGGTCGATGACTTTAGGAACTTTGGAATTGAATCTCGATTACTTCATCGATATCAATTCCTAAAAAAGAATAGCATCGTTTTATTTGGAGCAAGGTATTACAATGGATTTACAGATCGAAAACAAGGAAATGGATCAGAAGGATCTGATGCCAACTTTAGTTATTTGCGGCCAAATGATCTGGAGCACTCAAATTATGATTTCCCTAGCCAAAACCTAGCGTTATTTAGTGAACACATCTTCTACCTATCCGACCGATTAACCATTACACCCGGTGTACGTTTTGAGTACATTGACACACAATCCAAGGGATATTATAAAGTACGAACATTCGATATCGCAGGCAACATACTTACTGACAACAACATTGATGATAGTCGATCCAGCCAACGAAACTTTCTGTTAGGTGGAATTGGTGTCGCGTACAAAGCCAAGCAAAATGTAGAATATTATGCGAACTTTTCTCAAAACTACCGCTCTATCAACTTTAACGATATGCGTATCGTTAATCCCAACTTCCGAGTAGACTCTAATCTACAAGATGAAACTGGATACAGTGCAGACATTGGTATCCGAGGAAATTATAGAGATTACATCAATTACGACATCAGCGCATTTTTATTGGCGTACAATGATCGTATTGGATTAACTTCAAAAATTGATGACCGCTTATTCAATATTTACTTATTCCGTACCAACATTTCAGATTCTAGAAGCTATGGAATTGAATCATTTGTAGAGGTAGAACTACTAAAATTAGCAGGTATCAAATCTAACCACGGCTTGAGTATATTTTCAAACTTCTCCATTATGGATGCGCGTTACATCAACAGTGAAAGTAGCGCAGTAGATGGCAATGAAGTAGAGCTAGTTGCTCCAATTATTTTTAAAGGCGGAGTTTCTTACCAATACAACGAATTTAAACTCAACTACCAATACTCTTACACGGCTGAACACTTCACAGATGCTACCAATTCTGCAAGTACTCCAACTGCCGTAAACGGATTGATTCCAGCCTATTCAATAATGGATTTATCTGCAAGTTATGCCTTTAAGAAGTATTTTAGTGTATTTACCGGAGTCAATAACTTACTCGATAGTCGGTATTTTACTAGAAGAGCTTCTGGCTACCCTGGACCCGGAATAATCCCTGCTGAGCCTCGAAATTTATATTTTACCTTGCAGTTTAAGATGTAACGGATTGCTTTCAATTACAATTGTCTATTTCTAAGATTTCAAATCAACTCCTTTTTTTTGTAAAATGATTATTATCTGCTAATTAGACCTGTAAGAGGTTAACCTATTGTTTGATTAAAAGATTTAATGATTTATCAGTCCAACATTCTGCGTATCAAACAATACATTAATTATTAAGCTGTTGCATTAAAAAATCATTAGACTAATAATTGATACATTGATGAGTAGTTACATTAAAAATCTTTACTTAAAAGGTATCTTTACATCGAATTTAGAAAATACATGAACCTTACCATCGAAAACATCTTACTAATTGGCTCGCTACTGCTCTTCATTAGTATTCTAGCAGGTAAAACATCCTATCGTTTTGGTGTGCCTACATTAGTTCTTTTCTTGCTTGTTGGTATGCTAGCAGGTTCCGAGGGGCTTGGTGGAATTGTTTTTGATGATTATCAACTCGCGCAGTTTATTGGCATTGTTTCACTCAACTTCATTCTTTTTTCCGGTGGACTGGATACAAGCTGGCAAACCATTAAACCCATTCTTTGGCAAGGAATTGCCCTATCAACCTTAGGTGTGCTGCTAACAGCTACTTCTCTTGGTGTATTTGTCTGGTATTTTACGGATTTCACCATTTATGAGGGATTACTGTTGGGCGCTATTGTTTCCTCTACTGATGCGGCTGCCGTTTTCTCCATTTTACGCTCTAAAAGCCTTGCTTTACGGAAAAATTTGCGGCCCACCTTGGAGTTGGAAAGTGGAAGTAACGATCCCATGGCATACATTCTTACCATTGCGTTTTTAGGTTTGGTGATCGATCAAGATGCGAGTGTTTGGTCTATGATTCCATTATTCTTACAACAAATGGTTGTTGGTGGCATTTTGGGACTAGGGTTTGGAAAGCTTAGTCAATTGGTCATCAACAGAATTAAGTTAGACTTTGAAGGACTCTATCCTGTTTTAGTTATCGCCCTAATGTTTATTACGTTCTCTGCAACAGATTTTCTCGGTGGTAATGGTTTTTTAGCCGTGTATTTATGCGCAGTTTATCTAGGGAATCAAGACTTGATTCATAAAAAGACCATCCTAAAAATGTTTGATGGATTAGCATGGCTGATGCAAATTGTTCTTTTCCTTACGTTGGGGTTATTGGTTTACCCTAGTCACATTCTGCCTGTAATGGGCATTGGAATTGTCATCTCCTTATTCCTCATATTTATCGCGCGTCCACTTAGTGTATTCATCAGTTTATTGCCGTTTAGGATGAAGTTACGGCGTCGGTTTTACATTTCTTGGGTTGGATTAAGAGGAGCAGTTCCTATCGTATTCGCTACTTACCCTTTATTGGCAGGAATTGACAAGGCAGAAATGATATTCAACATTGTATTTTTTATATCACTCACATCTGTATTGATACAGGGAACAACACTTACCGTGATTGCAAAATGGCTAAATGTGGCACTTCCTGAAAAGGTAAAACAAAAAGCCCCCATCGATATTTTTCTTTCAGAGCATGCCAAAACGGCTATGCGCGAAATAGAAATTCCAGATTCCAATTTAAATGTTGGAAAAAAGATTGTAGAGCTTCACTTCCCTACTTCTGCAATTATCGCCATGATTAAAAGAGGTGATCAATTTCTAACACCAAACGGTAATACAATGATTGAAAAACACGACATTCTTATCGTTCTATCCGATAGCGAATCGGCAATGGATGCCGTATATAAATGCTTGGATGTGCACGAAGAGTTGTTGTAAAGATTACATTGCATCTCCCCTTTGTTTTCCTTAATTATTACCTTCGCAAAATTAAACCATAAAACAAATGAAGCGATTACTCCTGGTTATTTCAATTGCGCTGAGCACGACAGCTTTTGCCCAGATAAATAGCGGGAATAATGATGTAAAGCTAGCAGCGTTGCCTATTTATAATTTTGGTAAAGGGGTTGGCTTAACATCCCCAGACAGTATATTCCAGTTCAATATTCGATTTCGGATGCAAAATAGGGCAACATTCTACAGCAATGAAGGTGAAAACGACTTTATAGAAGCACAAATTCGACGGTTGCGATTGCGTTTTGACGGATTTGTCGGAGATCCTAAGTTCTTGTATGTGATTCAACTGTCCTTTTCCCCTCAAGACCATGGACCAATAGAGCCAGGTGGCAACATTAATATCATTCGAGATGCTGTATTCTTTTACCGTCCAAATAAGAGATGGAATATTGGATTTGGACAAACTAAAATACCCGGAAATAGACAACGGATCAACTCATCAGGAGCTTTGCAGCTAACCGATAGATCTATTAATAATAGTCGGTTTAACGTCGATAGAGACTTTGGTTTTCACATTTACCATTTGCATGAAAATGCTAACCAATTTGGTTACAACATCAAAACTTCCATCACCACAGGAGAAGGCAGAAACGTCACAGATCAAGATGATTTAGGACTAGCCTATACAGCAAAAGCAGAAATATTTCCCTTTGGTTCCTTTACAAACAACGGCGCATACTTCGAAGGAGATTTAATGCGAGAAAGTACACCTAAACTAATGCTTTCGGCAGCTTATCAATTTAACGACGCAGCCATACAGGCACAAGGTCAACGAGGAATTGAGTTGTTTGAAGCAAAAGATTTACATTACCTTTTTCTTGATGGAGTTATAAAGTACAAAGGATGGGCATTACAGTCCGCATACATGCAGCGATATACAGAAGGTTCACCATTAGCATTCGATCAACTAGACACCTCTGGAACAGCCTTTAATTATGCACTAACTGGCCACGGATACGACACACAGTTAAGCTACATTTTCAAAAATGATATTGAATTAATTGGTCGATACTCCTATAGTGTACCGAGTAAGAAAATACAAGTGATCATTGGCGAGGTCAACCAGTACACCTTTGGTATCAGTAAATACATAAAGGAGCATGCCTTTAAGCTACAAGCAGAAATAACGACTGAAACCGTAGACTTTACAAATCAATCTGATCGACAAAACTGGTATGGCCGAGTACAAGTTGAAATCGGAATTTAATCCATCAACTTTTTAATCGTACCGTCTGCCTCACATCGCAAATTCCTTGTTTTCAAAAATTTAGCAGTTGCCTGAATCGATAAGTGCATTTCGATGTCATCCTCTACGAATGCTACCTCTTTGCGGTAGTTTTTAATTTGCTCACGAAGAAAATGAGAGGTTTTTTCTTGTGCATCTCTTAACTCGTAACCTTGTGTAGCTGCAAACCATTCGATCGCCAGCACATTTTCTAAATTCTTGAGTACCTGAAAAGCTTTAGTAGCCGCATTCGCTCCCATACTTACATGATCTTCTTGCCCATTGCTAGAATCAATGGTGTCTACAGAAGCAGGTGTGCACAATTGCTTGTTCTGACTTACAGCAGAAGCTGCGGCATATTGCGCAATCATAAACCCTGAATTTAAACCTGGCTTTTTCACCAAGAATGCCGGTAAACCGCGCTGACCGGAAACTAACTTATATACTCTACGCTCTGAAATACTCGCCAATTCAGCCATTGCTATGGCAATAAAATCCAACACTAAAGCAAGCGGTTGCCCGTGAAAGTTTCCTGCCGAAATAACTTTATCCGCAGACTCAAATATAACCGGATTATCCGTTACTGAGTTAATTTCGGTTTCCACTACTTGGTTGACATAATTGAAGGTATCTTTTGATGCACCATGAACTTGAGGGGCACACCTTAAACAATAAGGATCTTGAACATGCGCCTTTTCTCTGCGAATCATATCGCTTCCTTCAAGAATCAATCGAATGTTCTTTGCAGAAATTTTCTGACCATTATGCGGACGCACTTCGTGAACTAAAGGATCAAACGCTTCCACACGCCCGTCAAAAGCCTCTAAGCTCATTGCGGCATTTACATCTGCAATTGGCGACAAACGGCGCAATTCCATTAAGGTATACACCGCATATGCACTCATAAACTGGGTTCCATTTAATAAAGCCAGCCCTTCTTTAGATTCTAGCTCGATGGGCTCCCACCCCATTTTTTCATTCAACTTTGCTCCTGACCGTTTTACGCCATAGTGAAATACTTCACCCAAGCCTAAAAGTGGCAGCGACAAATGAGCCAATGGTGCTAAATCACCCGAAGCACCCAATGAACCTTGGGTATAAATAATGGGGTAAACACCGTTATTGAAAAAATCAACTAATCGTTCAACAGTCGCTAATTGTACGCCTGAATGTCCATAGGATAAACTTTGTATTTTCAACAAGATCATCAACTTTACCACCAATTTCGGAACGCGCTCTCCCATGCCACAAGCATGAGAAATGACTAAATTTCGTTGTAACTTTCTTAAATCTTGCTGATCAATTTCTGTATCGCATAAAGAACCAAAACCAGTGTTAATTCCATAAATCGGAGCCTCGCTGCGCGCGATTTTTAAATCTAAAAACTCCCGACATTTTACAATTGCTGTTTTCGCTTCATCGCTTAGCGCTAATATATAATCTCCTGAAATGATGGTTTCAATCTGAGCAATTGTTAACCGCTCTTTTGAAATGTGATGTACTTTTTTACCCATAATTAAAACTTCGCAATAAATTGTTCTACAGCGATGTGCTCTTGCTCACCTGTAGCCATATTTTTAACTGTTAATGATTGTTTGGCTAACTCTTCGCTACCAACGATAATGGTAGTAGGAATCCCTTTGGAATCAGCGTACTTCATTTGCTTTTTAAGCTTTGCTGCTTCAGGATACACTTCTACGTTCACTCCTTTATTTCTCAACTGGTTCGCAATATTGAATACGAAACGCTCTTCAGCTTCCCCAAAATTTAAAAACAACAACTGAGTGGTCTCATTTTCAATCGTTGGAAATAAATCTAATTCCTCTAATACATCATAAATACGATCTGCTCCAAAAGAAATTCCAACACCAGATACGTTTTTTAATCCAAAAATACCCGTCAAATCATCGTATCGTCCTCCTCCGCAAATACTACCAATACTTACATTATGCGCTTTCACCTCAAAGATGGCGCCTGTGTAATAATTCAGTCCTCTGGCTAAGGTAACGTCTAATTCGAGCTCAGCATTTTGTAACCCTACTGATTCAATATAATCCAATACATAAGCGAGCTCTTCCACTCCTTTCAATCCGATTTCAGAAGTTGCAAGAAATGCTTTCAGTGTTGCTAGTTTTTCGCTGTTATCCCCAGATAAATCAAACAAGGGATCTAACTTTTTAATCGCATCAGCAGTGACTCCCCTTTCTTCCAATTCGGCTAGTACTTTCTCTTTGCCAATTTTATCTAGCTTATCAATAGCTACAGTAATGTTAATCAACTGCTCTGGTTGTCCAATCACTTCCGCAATACCGCTTAAGACTTTTCTATTGTTCAATTTGATAGAAAAGGAAGGGACATTCAGTTTTGTTAGGACTTGATCAAATATTTGAATCAATTCTACTTCGTGAATCAACGCATCAGAACCGACAACATCTGCATCGCATTGGTAGAATTCTCTGTATCTACCTCGCTGTGGACGATCTGCTCGCCAAACGGGCTGAATTTGATACCGCTTAAAAGGAAACGTAATTTCATTTTGGTGTTGCACCACATACCGAGCAAAAGGAACAGTTAAATCGTATCGAAGTGCTTTTTCTGAAATGCTTTTTGTTAACTGCTGACTATCTTTCTCTTCTAGTGCAACTTGATTTGCCTTAGCAAGGTAATCGCCACTATTGAGCACTTTAAATATTAATCGGTCTCCTTCGTCACCATACTTTCCGGTGAGCGTTTCCATGTTTTCCATGGATGGTGTTTCGATTGGCATATATCCATATCGCTGAAATACAGATCGAATTGTACCAAAAATATAATTCCTTCTCACCATTTCCGTTGGCGAAAAATCGCGTGTTCCTTTCGGGATTCCTAGTCCTTTGCTCATGCTCATTTGTTAATTCCGTGCTAAATTACACACTGCACCTCGATTGCTCAAATAAAAACGGGCTTGTCCACTCCAAAACCGCTAAATTTGTAAAAAAAGCAGATAATGGAACGATTGATTGAGATTGCTAAACTGTTCGGAAAACTTGGGCTAGTTGCTTTTGGTGGGCCTGCAGCTCACATTGGTATGATGGAGGAAGAAGTAGTGAACAAGCGCAACTGGATGGATCGCCAGCATTTTTTAGACATGGTGGGCGCTACCAATTTAATTCCAGGGCCTAATTCAACCGAAATGGCCATGCATTGTGGTTTTCATCGTGGAGGTGTCTTAGGTTTATTTGTAGCGGGTACTGCATTTATTCTACCAGCTACCATCCTGACAGTAATTTTAGCCGTTTTTTACACGAAGTATGGTTCCATTCCTGCCATTGAGCCATTTTTCTATGGCATTCAAGCAGCGGTACTTTGCATTATTCTGAACGCGGTTTTTAAGTTAGGGAGTAAAGCCATAAAAGACAACAGCCACTTGGTTCTTGCCTTTTTTGTTGTTGGTTTTAGTGTATTTGGTACGAGTGAAATCATTGCCATATTGGGTGCAGGAGCCATTGGCTTGCTATTCGCAGCATTGCGTCAACAAGAATCATCAAAAGGTGGACGAAAACTCCTACCACTCTTATTGCCTGCGGCCATTACGTCGGGTACAGGAGCCATTACCTCACTAGGGTTATTCTGGACATTTTTAAAAATTGGTGCCATTCTTTTTGGCAGCGGATATGTATTGATTGCTTATTTAGATGCAGAGCTAGTAGAACGATTAGGATGGTTAACAAAATCAGAACTGTTGGACGCAGTAGCCATAGGTCAGTTTACACCAGGACCAGTATTGTCCACAGCAAGTTTTATTGGATACTTCTTAAATGGGTACAAGGGAGCTTTAATGGCAACCGCAGGGATTTTTCTTCCTTCTTTCTTATTTGTTTGGTTACTTAACCCAATAATTCCAAAACTTCGTGCATCCAAACTAGCAAGTGCTTTTTTAGATGCTGTCAATGTTGGTGCAGTAGGCGTTATGCTTGCTGTAGTGCTTCAACTCGGTACCGATATTTTTACCGATTGGAAAACCATCGCTGTTGCCATACTTACCGCGATTATCTACTTTGGACTAAAACAAAAAAACGCTGTTCTCATCGTATTGATTGGAGCGGTGGCCGGCTATGGACTACATTTATTGCCTTTCTAATGAATAAACGAATCAAATACTGGATAGAAGATCTTAAAGACATGCCTGCGCGAAATTGGTTTGCACTGGCTGTAGTGCTTAGCATGTTATACATTATGTTTTTTAAGGATTAATGCTATATCTCTAAGCCTCCTTCTTAAAGTCAACAGTCAGTACTATCAGATAACAAGTTTTGTAAACGAGTACACGAAAATTGATTTCATTAAAAACAGTCCGCTATAATTATGAAGCCTAAGTTTCTATACCTGAACTATCACGCTAGTCCTGATATTAAGGTTTATGCGAATAAACTGGAAAAGTACAAGGCCTCTTACGAAATACTTAACTACCTTAAGGATAAATACGAAGTGGTGGTCATCGATCACATTGGAGCAAATGAACAGCTTGAAAAAGATGGAATCACATACTTTGCGAAGAAGAAAAAGAGAAACAATAAATGGTTGATTCCATTTAAATTACATCAAGAAATAAAAGCATTACAACCGGAGATTATCTACCTTCATAGTTTAATGCAAATGCATTACCTCATTTTCTTGGCCCCTTTCTTATCGAAAAAGACAAAAATAATGGTTCAGCACCATGCAGAGAGACCTCCTAGACATTACAAAAAATGGATTTTACGGCTCGCTGACCATCTGGTCGACCAATACTTTTTTACTTCCGAAAAGATGTCAGAAGAATGGATCAATCAACACATTATTGCATCTAAAAGTAAAGTAACGGAAGTAACGGAAGGCAGTACATTTTTTAAGTCAGACGAACAGGTTCCTCGAAAGAAACAATCGTATTTGTGGGTAGCCAGATTAAATAAAAACAAAGATCCGATAACGGTGGTGAATGCTTTTATCCATTTCTTGGAGGATTACCCGACAGCCGAATTAACCATGATTTTCTCAACCAATGAATTACTTAATGACATTGAGCAAATTTTAACTACCCATCGACTGGCTAAAAATAAGATTAAGCTATTGGGGAAATTTCCAAACGAAGAGCTTGAAACTATTTATCAGCAGCATGAGTTCTTCGTACTAGCGTCTATTTACGAGGGAGGATCGTTTGCATTGATAGAAGCTATAGCATGTGGTTGTATTCCGATTGTTTCAGACATACCTGCCAATAGAGCGATTACAAACTATCAGACAGGTGACTTATTGTTTACTCCCGGCGATGAAAAAGGTATAGTTCATCAATTAAAACGATCCCAATCAACTCCAATGGATATCAACCGAAGAGCTCTGAAAGATTATTTTGATAAAGAACTCTCTTTTAGAGCCATTGCTAGAAAAATTGATCAAGCGATCGAAAAACTTTGAGTGGCTACTCCATGGCCTCTATTTTCTTAATAACTTCTTCAGCCTCAGCTCTAACAATATCACTTTGTTTGCGGTCTGTGGTAGACAATTGATAGGACTTCTCCATTAACTTTTTATATTCTTCTTGAAGCTTCTCTTTCTCTGTCTTTTTCTTGAATAATCCGAACATAGTATTGGGGTTTAAATATATCATTCAAACACCAAATAATGGGGAATGTTTAAGTAAAAGATAGGTCGTATCTTTGTCGCACAAACATAGTATTCCCATATGACATTTTCCGATTTAGGCATTTTTCCTGAGCTCATTTCAGCCCTCGCAGAAGAAAAAATAACACATCCTTTCCCGATCCAAGAAAAAGCAATTCCTGCTATCCTAGCGAAAAAGGATGTCTTGGGTATTGCACAAACCGGTTCAGGAAAAACAGCTAGCTATGCCTTGCCTCTGTTGATGAAATTAAAAGGGAAAACAACAGAAAAAACTCGAGAGGTGAATACCCTAGTGCTCGTTCCTACCCGAGAGCTAGCCATACAAGTTGGTGATGTTTTTAATCAATTTAGTCAATCGTTGCCTTACAACGTCAAAACCATATCGGTTTATGGTGGTGTTTCCATCAATCCGCAAATGAAGGGAATGTATGGCGTTAATATATTGGTCGCTACACCTGGAAGGTTATTGGAGTTGATCGAAAATAAGGCGGTTCACATTTCAAATGTGGAAACGTTGGTTTTAGATGAAGCGGACAAAATGCTAAACCTCGGGTTTAAAGAGGAAATGAATCGCATTTTTAGCAAGCTTCCATCACTTCGTCAGAACCTGCTTTTCTCGGCTACATTGAGCCCTGAGGTAAGCGCTGTAGAGCGAGTACTATTAAATAACCCGACTACCATAAAAATTGAAGCACAAGAATCTAATCTAGAAACGATAACTCAAACGGGGTATTTTGTTTCGGAGGAAAAGAAAGGTCCTTTGTTGCGTAAATTGATCCAAGATCACCAAATGTATCAGGTACTCATTTTTACCTCTTCTACGAAAGAAGCGGATAAAGTGTCCGATAAGTTGTATAAAAATGGCATTTCTTCTCGGGCTATTCACAGCAAGAAAACACAAGGAAACCGGAAGGAGAGCTTGGGCTTATTTAAGAAGGGCAAATTGCAAGCATTAGTGGCTACAGACTTGCTTTCTCGTGGTATTGATATAGAATTTTTACCGTTTGTAATCAATTACGAACTACCCAGATCACCAAAAGATTTTATTCACCGCATCGGGCGAACCGGGCGAGCCGAAAACCCTGGGGAAGCAATCACATTTGTAGCGGAGGACGACAAACATCACTTCAAAGTGATTCAAAAGAAAATGAAACGATGGGTGGATATGGTGGATACAGCGGATTGGGATTTTTAAGAAAGACCGCTAACTTTTAGATGAGCAGTAATTTGTTTGAGCTAACTTACAGCGCAATAAGATCCGCACAATCATCAAAATTTACCCAAAGAAAAAGCCCTGACTCAAAAGAGACAGGGCTTAGGCTTAAAGATTCAAATTCTATAAATATTAAGCAAGTTTTACGTTAACAGCGTTAAGGCCTTTTTTACCTTCCTGTAACTCAAACGATACTTCATCATTTTCTCTAATTTCATCAATTAATCCTGTTACGTGTACAAAGTATTCTTTGTCATCGTTTGCATCCTTAATAAAACCAAAACCTTTGGTATCATTGAAGAATTTTACTTTTCCTTCTTTCATTATAATAATTTTAATTCAGCTTCAAAGTTAAGGTAATATTTAATGTAAAAATTTTTTAAGTCACTTATTTTCAAAATATTTTTATCTCCTATTATTTTTTTAACCATAAAAACTACTTTTTGCGTAAAATACGTGGCTGTGAGTCATTCATAAAAAAACCACCATTGAGTGCAAATGCATCAAATGGTGGTTTAAAATCCTATTTTATAAGCTATTACTTGCCGCTTGGTGTGCTTTGGCTCACTTCTAGTTTTCTATCGTCTAATGGAAAGTTTCTTAAACTTTTAGAAACGCGATCCATTTGTCTTTTTTCAATTTCAAAGTACGAACGATCTTTTTTCAGTACGATATCACCGATGTCTCTGCGATCTATCTTTGCTTCACCCGCAATAAACTCAACCAAATCTTTCTTTCGAACGGCATCTTGCTTACCAATATTTAGCATCATCCACTCCTTTGGACGACTGTAATCTCTTCGGCTTTCTTTTCCTACTCTGCGATCACTTTTACCTTCTCGCTCCCTGCGAGCTCTTCTATCTCGGCTACTTCCTCTTCGATCTCCTCCTCTATCTGGGCCGTCGTCTCTTCTACTTCTTTTACCTTCTTTCTCGTTTAAGTCTCTATTAGACTTGTCTAATTTTAAACTCACCAATTCGTTGGCTACCAACTTAGCAATTAACTCTTCTTTAGAGAACGGCTCTAATGTTTCTAAAGCCGACTGCAATAAATCGTGGTTTATATCCTGATCTACGTCAGCCTTTGCCAATAGTTCCGCCCATTGGGCAATTCGCTTTGCAGCAATATCTTTAGCAGATGGAATCGCAATTTTAGTAAACCCTGCATCCAAGCTGCGCTCGATGTCTCTTAGTCTTCGTTGGTCTCGAGATGAAATAAATGCAATTGAAATTCCCTTATTTCCGGCTCTACCGGTACGTCCACTTCGGTGAGTGTAATAAGTAATATCATCTGGCAACGCATGGTGAATAACGTGAGTCAAATTATCTACATCAATACCTCTCGCCGCAACATCTGTAGCGACAACCATTTGAAGTGCGTGCGCCTTAAATTGTCGCATCACTCGGTCCCGCTGAGCTTGAGATAAGTCTCCATTTAACGCATCTACGTGGTAACCTGCAGACTTTAATTCATCAGAAAGCGCTGTAGTGTCTCTTTTCGTTCTACAAAAAATGATTCCTTTCATCTTAGGTGTCACGTCCATGATTCGTTTGATTGCTTCTGTTTTATCAGAAACTTTTACCACTGCATATTGATGCTCAATATCTTTATTCGTAGAGGTTCCTGAGTTAACAGCAATTTCTATAGGGTCGTGCATGTATGTTTTTACGATTCTACGAATCTCTTTAGGCATAGTCGCAGAAAATAACCACGTTAATTTCTCTTCTGGTGTATGCTTTAAAATCTCATCTAGGTCTTCTTTAAAACCCATGTTTAGCATTTCATCCGCCTCGTCTAGTACTACGTAGCGAATTTTACTAATGTTTAACGCTTTTCGATTTAATAAATCGATCATTCTACCGGGGGTAGCGATAATAATCTGTGGTTTATTTTTCAGTGCTCTAATTTGATTAGAAATAGGAGCTCCTCCGTAAACTGCAAGAACCTTTATCTCTGGTAAAAACTTAGAGAAGTTTTGAAATTGTACGGCTATTTGTTGTCCTAACTCCCGTGTAGGTGCCAATACAATCGCTTGCGTGTGACGATCATTAACGTCGATTAAATCAATTAAAGGCAAACCAAAAGCAGCAGTTTTTCCTGTTCCTGTTTGTGCTAGACCGATAAAGTGATTTTGATTTTTGATTAGAACAGGTATCGCTTTTTCCTGTATTTCTGATGGGGATTCGAACCCCATGTCTTGAAGGGATCTCG